>JAUYQP010000014.1 GCA_030697205.1 Mycobacteriales bacterium | reverse complement strand
CGCAGCGTTGCTGATCTGCGATTACTAGCAACTCCGACTTCATGGGGTCGAGTTGCAGACCCCAATCCGAACTGAGACCGGCTTTTTGGGATTCGCTCCACCTTGCGGTATCGCAGCCCTTTGTACCGGCCATTGTAGCATGCGTGAAGCCCTAGGCATAAGGGGCATGATGACTTGACGTCATCCCCACCTTCCTCCGAGTTGACCCCGGCAGTCTCTTATGAGTCCCCACCATGACGTGCTGGCAACATAAGACGAGGGTTGCGCTCGTTGCGGGACTTAACCCAACATCTCACGACCCGAGCTGACGACAACCATGCACCACCTGTGCAGGACCCTTGCGGACCTCACATCTCTGTGAGATTTCCCTGCATGTCAAGCCTTGGTAAGGTTCTTCGCGTTGCGTCGAATTAAGCCACATGCTCCGCTGCTTGTGCGGGCCCCCGTCAATTCCTTTGAGTTTTAGCCTTGCGGCCGTACTCCCCAGGCGGGGTGCTTAATGCGTTAGCTGCGGCACGAACGGCGTGGAATACCGCTCACACCTAGCACCCACCGTTTACGGCGTGGACTACCAGGGTATCTAATCCTGTTTGCTCCCCACGCTTTCGCTCCTCAGCGTCAGTTACTGCCCAGAGACCCGCCTTCGCCACCGGTGTTCCTCCTGATATCTGCGCATTTCACCGCTACACCAGGAATTCCAGTCTCCCCTACAGCACTCTAGTCTGCCCGTATCGACTGCAGGCTCGGGGTTGAGCCCCGAGTTTTCACAGCCGACGCGACAGACCGCCTACGAGCTCTTTACGCCCAATAATTCCGGACAACGCTTGCACCCTACGTATTACCGCGGCTGCTGGCACGTAGTTGGCCGGTGCTTCTTCTGCAGGTACCGTCACTTTCGCTTCGTCCCTGCTGAAAGAGGTTTACAACCCGAAGGCCTTCATCCCTCACGCGGCGTCGCTGCGTCAGGCTTTCGCCCATTGCGCAATATTCCCCACTGCTGCCTCCCGTAGGAGTCTGGGCCGTGTCTCAGTCCCAGTGTGGCCGGTCGCCCTCTCAGGCCGGCTACCCGTCGTCGCCTTGGTGGGCCGTTACCTCACCAACAAGCTGATAGGCCGCGGGCCCATCCCTAGCCGAAAAACTTTCCACCGCCGAGGATGTCCTCAGAGGTCGTATCCGGTATTAGCCCCGGTTTCCCGGAGTTGTCCCAGAGCTAGGGGCAGGTTGCCCACGTGTTACTCACCCGTTCGCCGCTCCGTCATCTTCCCGAAGGAAGAGCGTCGCTCGACTTGCATGTGTTAAGCACGCCGCCAGCGTTCGTCCTGAGCCAGGATCAAACTCTCCAATAAGGTTCTACGACAACCGCCAGACCGAAGTCTGATGGCGTCAGCTAGAGAGTCGCTGCCTCCCTGACGGAGGTCAGCTGATGCTGGATCCCAAGAGTCAACTAGCTTGTAGTTGTCCATTGTTCACCAAATGCATCCGGTCGCGGAAGTGACCAACCCGAACGGGTCGTCTCCCTGCCGTGCCGGATATGTATGGCACTGACTTTCGGCACGCTGTTGAGTTCTCAAGGAACGGACGCTCACCGGTCCGGGCCTCTCGGCCGTTCTCGGGGCAACTCGCTTAATCTACTAGGGCTTGTTCTTCCTGTCAAACCTTGCGGTCTGGCGGGTCGAGCCCACCCTCGTTCCCGGACACGACGCAGTCGTGGGGTTCCGGTGGAGCGAGGGGCCGGCGGTCCGTACTGCAGCTCGTCGTCCTCGGTGATCCTTGACTGGATCGGTGAGCGACTCGTGTTCCCGCTGCTGTCCGGTGCTCCGGCGGCGATGCAGAAGTTACGAGGGATCGACGGGCGAGTCAAATCCCGGGGTCGTGAGCAGGGGCACAACCGCGCGTTTCGGGGCACTGCGGCGTGTCCGCTGGACACCGGAGCCTCAGTCGTCACACCGAGAGGCCCCCGCGTGGCCCGCCATGGGGGCTCCGCAGGGCTCAGCCGCGCTGAGCGACGCCGACGGTGCGCTTACCGCGGCGCAGGACGAGGAAGCGGCCGTGCAGCCAGTCGGACTCCCCCGGGACGAGCTCGGGATCGGTGACCTTGACGTTGTTGAGGTAGGCCCCGCCCTCCTTCACGGCACGACGGGCCTCCGACCGCGACAGACCGAGCGCGGCGGCGAGCATCTCGTCGTACGCCGGGGTCGTGCCTGTCGGCACAGCGGTGCTCGGCGCCTCCGCGAGAGCCGCTCCGAGCGTGGCCTCGTCGAGCTCGCTGAGGGCACCCCCGCCGAACAGCGCCGCGCTCGCGCGCTGGACCCGCACCAGCTCGTCGGACCCGTGGACGAGCGCGACGAGCTCGGCGGCGAGCCGCTTCTGGGCGCTGCGGGCCTGTGGGCGCTCGGCGGTGGCGGCGTCGAGGGCCTCCACCTCCTCGCGCCCGACGAAGGTGAGCAGGCGCAGGTAGGTGCCGGCGTCGCGGTCGTCGACGTTGAGCAGGAACTGGTAGAGCGCGTACGGCGAGGTCATGGCCGGGTCGAGCCAGACGCTGCCGCCGCCAGTGCTCTTGCCGATCTTGCCGCCGGAGGCGTCGGTGACGAGCGGGAAGGTCAGGGCGTGGGCGTGCGCGCCGTCGACGCGGCGCAGCAGGTCGAGGCCGGCGGTGATGTTGCCCCACTGGTCGTTGCCGCCGACCTGCAGCCGGCAGCCATGGCGGCGGTGGAGCTCGACGAAGTCGAGGGACTGCAGCAGCTGGTAGCTGAACTCGGTGAACGACAGGCCCCCACCCGCGAGACGGGCGCTGACGGACTCGCGCGCGAGCATCTGGTTGACCGGGAAGTGCTTGCCGACGTCGCGCAGGAAGTCGATGACGGACAGGTCCTTCGTCCAGTCGAGGTTGTCGGCCATGATCGCGCCGCTCGGCCCGTCGGCGAAGTCGAGGAAACGGGCCATCTGCGCCTGCAGGACCACGACCCGCGCGGCGAGGGTGTCGGCGTCGAGCAGGGTGCGCTCGGAGGACCGGCCGCTCGGGTCGCCGATGAAGCCGGTGGCGCCGCCGGCGAGCGCGATCGGCCGGTGGCCGGCGAGCTGGAAGCGGCGCAGCGCGAACAGCGGGACGCAGTTGCCGAGGTGAAGGCTGTCAGCGGTGGGGTCGAAGCCGCAGTAGAGCGTGATCCCGTCGCCGAGGTCCTTGGCCAGGGCGTCGCGGTCGGTGGTCTGTGCGAGCAACCCGCGCCACTCGAGGTCGGCCAGCACGTCGGCCACGGGGGCCACCGTGGGAAAGACGGTGGGAAGGACGGTGGGGAGGGTCGACGGGTCGGGGTCACGGAGCGGCTCGGTCACCCGGTGATCCTCCCGTACGGGCGCCACCGGGTTGCGCTCCCCCGCCGCGCGACGGGGGGCGGGTCAGGGGGTGGGGCGGTGGAGGGCGCGAGCGTCGAGCAGGCTGCCGTGGGCGCCGTCGTGGAGCCCGAGGGCGGCGTCGACGACGGTGCGGGCGGTCCAGGCGGCGTCGTCCCACTCGGTGGTGCCGTCCCAGACCGGCATCGACAGGGTCATCTCGGTGCGGACCAGGCCGGGCAGGACGTCGAGGACGACGACACCGGTGCCGGCCAGGGGCGCGGTGAGCGACTCGGTGAGCACGGTCAGCGCGCGCTTGGACACGGCGTAGCCGGTGTAGGTGCCGGTGCGGGTCGCGGCGCGGGCGCGGCTGGTGAGGGTGACGACGTGGCCGCGGCCGCGGCCGACCATCGGGGGCAGCAGCGCGCGGGTCATGAGCAGCGGCCCGCGCAGGTTGGTCTCGACGACCGACCACAGCTCGTCGCGGTCGGACTCCCAGAACGGCAGCTCGGCGCTCTCGATGCGCGCGGCGTTGTTGACGAGCAGGTCGACGGGACCGAGCTGCTGCTCGGTGTGCATGACGAGGCGGTCGACCGCTGCGGGGTCGGTGACGTCGGCGGCGACCGGCAGGACCCGGGCGCCGTGGTCGCGCTCGAGCTCCTCGGCCAGAGAGCGGACCTGTGCGCCGGTGCGGGCCACGAGCGTCAGCCGCATGCCCTCGGCGGCGAGCGCGGTGGCGATCACGCGCCCGATGCCACGACCGGCGCCGGTGACGACCCCGACCTGTCCCTGGAGCCTCATGGCCCGACCCTACGGACCCGTCGCACGGCCGCGCGGTAGGGGCTGACGGTCGGCTCGTCGGGGAGCCAGAACCGCCACGGGGTGGGTGCCCCCTCCCCCGCGACCCCGACCCGTGGACCGGTCAGCACCCCCGTCCGCGCGATCGGCGCGAGCAGCAGTCGCAGCGGGGACGCGGCGTCGAGCAGGTCCTTGCCGTCGTACGCGCCGTCGACCCCGAGCGTGCGGCACAGCCGAGCGGGACCGCGGCACAGGTCGCGGTCGCGCACCCCCGGTCGGCGGACGCGGGCGAGGTCGAGCCCCTCGACGACCTCGCCGGCGCGCAGCAGCACCGCGGCGGCGCGGCCCTCGGGGCCGGTGACGACGTTGAGGCACCAGTGCATGCCGTAGCTGAAGTAGACGTAGGCCCGACCGGCGGGCCCGAACATCACGGCGTTGCGCGGGGTCAGGCCGCGGTGGGCGTGGGAGCCCGGGTCCTCACCGGTGCCGGCGTAGGCCTCGACCTCGGTGAGGCGCACCGCGATGCCGCCGAGCGACAGCGTCGCGCCGAGCAGCCGCGGGGCGACCTGCTCGACCGGTCCGGTGAGGGGGTGGCTCACTCGGGGGTGGACATCGCCCAGCGCCGGTGGGACTCGACCTCGATGCGCAGCACCTCGAGCTGCTCCGCGACCCGGACGGGCGCGGTGCCGCCGTGGCCGTCACGGGCCGCGATGGCCCCGCGGACGTCGAGCACGTCACGGACGTCGGGCGTGAGGTGCGGCGAGACGTGCGCGAGCTCGGCGTCGGTGAGCTCGTGCATGTCCTTGCCGTTGACGGTGCACCACACGACGAGGTGACCGACGGCCTCGTGGGCGTCGCGGAAGGGCACGCCGTTCTTCACGAGCAGCTCGGCGACGTCGGTGGCCAGCGCGAAGCCGTCGGCCGCGGTCGCCTCGAGGCGGTCGGCGTTGACGGTCATCGTCGAGGTCATCCCGGCCAGCGCGGGCAGAACGAGCAGCAGCGTCTCGACCGCGTCGAAGCAGGGCTCCTGCGCCTCCTGCATGTCGCGGTCGTAGGTCAGCGGCAGGCCCTTCAGCATGGCGAGCGAGCCGGCGACGTGACCGATCAGCCGACCCGCCTTGCCGCGGGCGAGCTCGGCCACGTCGGGGTTCTTCTTCTGCGGCATGATCGACGAGCCGGTCGAGAAGGCGTCATCGAGGGTGACCCAGCCGAACTCCGTGGAGTTCCAGAGCACGACCTCCTCGCCGTAGCGGGAGAGGTGGACCCCGAGCAGCGCCGCGCAGAACAGGAACTCGGCGACGAAGTCGCGGTCGGACACGGCGTCCATGGAGTTGGGGGCGGCGCTGCCGAAGCCGAGCTCGGCCGCGGTGGAGATCGGGTCGACCGGCAGCGACGAGCCGGCCAGGGCGCCGGAGCCCAGCGGGGAGACCGACGCGCGCAGGTCCCAGTCGCGGAGGCGGTGGACGTCGCGGGCGAGGGCCTGGACGTGGGCGAGCAGCTGGTGGCCGAACAGCACCGGCTGGGCGTGCTGCAGATGGGTCATGCCGGGAGCCGGGGTGTCGAGGTGCTGGGCGGCGAGCTCCACCAGCGCGCTCTCGAGCTCGGCGACGCGGCCGACGACGGCGCGGCCGTGGTCGCGCAGGTAGAGGCGCAGGTCGGTCGCGACCTGGTCGTTGCGCGAGCGGCCGGCGCGCAGCTTGCCGCCGAGCGAGCCGAGCTTCTCCAGCAGGCCGCGCTCGAGCGCGGTGTGGACGTCCTCGTCGTCGAAGGTCGGCCGGAACTGGCCGGCCCGGACCTCCTCGCGCAGGTCGTCGAGGGCGCCGAGCATGCGGGTGAGCTCGGTGTCGTCCAGCAGGCCGGCGCGGTGGAGCACCCGTGCGTGGGCCTTGGACGACAGCAGGTCGTAGGGCGCGAGCCGCCAGTCGAAGTGGACGCTGACCGACAGCCGGGCGAGGGCCTCGGCAGGGCCGCCCTCGAACCGGCCGCCCCACAGGCTGGTGCGCTCGGTCACGTCGCGAGCCGCTGGTCGCGCTGAGCGGCGATCTTGGACGGCATGCCCCACAGCTCGACGAAGCCCTTGGCGAGGCTCTGGTCGAAGGTGTCGCCGGTGTCGTAGGTCGCGAGCTCGTAGTCGTAGAGCGTCGCGTCGGAGCGCCGGCCGGTGACGGTGCAGGTGCCGTGCGACAGGACCAGGCGGACCTCGCCCGAGACGTGCTGCTGCGACGACGCGATGAAGGCGTCGAGGGCGCGCTTGAGCGGGGAGAACCACAGGCCGTCGTAGACCAGCTCGGCCCAGCGCTGCTCGACGGTGCGCTTGAAGCGGGCCAGGTCGCGCTCGACGGTGAGGTTCTCCATCTCCTGGTGGGCGGTGATGAGCACCTGCGCCCCGGGGACCTCGTAGACCTCACGGCTCTTGATGCCCACGAGGCGGTCCTCCACCATGTCGAGCCGGCCGACCCCCTGGGCCCCGGCACGGCGGTTGAGCTCTTCGATGGCCTGGAGCACCGTCACGGGCCGGCCGTCGATCGCGGTCGGGACACCGTGGGTGAAGGTCAGGACGAGCTCGTCGGGACCGCTCGCCGTGCCCGGCGCCTGGGTGTAGTCGTAGACGTCCTCGATCGGGCCGTTCCACGGGTCCTCGAGGAAGCCGGTCTCGACCGCACGGCCCCAGACGTTCTGGTCGATGGAGTACGGCGACTTCTTGTTGACGTCGATCGGCAGGCCGTGCTGCTCCGCGAAGGCGATGGCCTTGTCGCGGGTCATGCCGGAGTCGCGGACCGGCGCCATCACCGACATCTCGGGGGCCAGCGCGCCGATGCCGACCTCGAAGCGGACCTGGTCGTTGCCCTTGCCCGTGCAGCCGTGGGCGAGCACGGTCGCGCCGTGCTGACGGGCCGCGGCGACCATGTGCTTGACGATGAGCGGCCTGCTGAGAGCGGACACGAGCGGGTAGCGGCCCATGTAGAGCGCGTTGGCCTGCAGCGCCGGCAGGCAGTACTCGTCGGCGTACTCGTCGCGGACGTCCGCGACGACGGCCTCGACCGCACCGCAGTCGAGCGCCCGCTGGCGGATGACCTCGAGGTCCTCACCGCCCTGGCCGACGTCGGCGGCCACGGCGATGACCTCGGCACCGGTCAGGTCCTTGATCCAGCCGATGGCGACGGACGTGTCGAGGCCTCCCGAGTAGGCGAGGACGACGCGGGGGACGGTCACGAGATCTCCAGGGGTCGGCCCTCCGCGAGGCCGAGCAGCCTCGTGGCGAGCGTGCTCGCAGCCGGCGACGCCGGCGTGCGGACGACGAGCAGGACGGTGTCGTCACCGGCGACGGTGCCGGCGACGTCGGGCAGCCCGGCGCGGTCGAGCGCCGAGCCGAGCAGGTGGGCGCCGCCGGGGGGCGTGCGCAGGACGACCGCGTCGCCGGTGGCCTCGACCGAGACCAGCAGCTCCTCGAGCAGCTTGGCCAGCCGGGCGTCCACGGACTGCGCGGTGCCGCCGACCGGCTGGCCCTCGGGCGGCAGGGCGTAGGCCTGACCGCCGGAGGTGCGGACCTTCACCGCGCCGAGCTCCTCGAGGTCGCGCGACAGCGTCGCCTGGGTGACGGCGATGCCGGACTCGGCGAGCAGCCGGCCGAGCTCGGTCTGGCTGGTGACGGACCGGGTCGTGACGAGCTCGACGATCCGGGCGTGACGGGCGGCCCTCGTGGCGGGTGCCACGGGTGCCACGGGTGCCACGTGCCGTCGGGCGGCCATGCTCAGCCCTGCTCCAGCAGCCAGGTCAGCAGCGCCTTCTGCGCGTGCAGCCGGTTCTCCGCCTCGTCCCAGACCGCGGACTGCGGGCCGTCGATGACCGACGCTGCGATCTCCTCGCCCCGGTGGGCCGGCAGGCAGTGCAGGACGACCGCGTCAGGCCCGGCGAGAGCCAGGGCGGCGTCGTCGACGGCGTAGGGGGTGAGGGCGTCGATGCGCGCCTGCGCCCCCTCCATGCCCATCGACACCCACACGTCGGTGCAGAGCACGTCGGCGCCACGCGCTGCCTCGGCGGCATCGCTCGTCACGGTGATGGTGGTGCCGTAGGCCTTGGCGCGCTCGACGACAGCCGGGTCGGGCAGGTAGCCGTCGGGGGCGCCGATGCGGACGTGCATGCCGGCCATCGCGCCGCCGAGCAGGTAGGAGTGGGCCATGTTGTTGGCGCCGTCGCCGAGGTAGGCCAGCGTCAGGCCGGCGGTCGTGCCCTTGCGCTCCCGGACGGTCTGCAGGTCGGCCAGGATCTGGCACGGGTGGTAGCCGTCGGTCAGGGCGTTGACGACAGGCACGCTCGACGCCTCTGCCAGGGCCTGGATCCGGTCGTCGCCGAAGGTGCGGATGACGATGGCGCTGACGTAGCGCGACAGCACCCGCGCGGTGTCCTCGATGGTCTCGCCGCGGCCGAGCTGGGTGGACTGCGCGTCGAGGATGACGGGGTGGGCACCGAGCTCGGCGATGCCGATCTCGAACGACAACCGGGTGCGGGTCGAGGGCTTCTCGAAGACCACGGCGACGGCCTTGCCCGCGAGCGGTCTGCGTCCATCAGGGGGTCCGTCGTACCTGCTCTGCTTGAGCTGGGCTGCGAGGTCGAGGACCTCTGCCTGCTCGGCAGGCGACAGGTCGTCGTCGGCCAGGAAGTGGCGCACCATCAGCTGGCGTCCGGTCCGCCGGTGACCTCGCCGACGCGGGCGAGCAGCTCGGCGACGGCGAAGGGCTTGAGGAAGACGTTGTCCTCACCGAGGACGTCGCGCATGCCGGGCACGGCGTCGACCTTGCCGGTCACGACGATGACGGGGATGTGGGCGAGCTCGGGGTCGTCGCGCAGCTCCTCGAGCACGCGCACGCCGCCGAGGTCCGGCATCATCAGGTCGAGCAGCACCAGCGCCGGGTGCGTCGAGGTCGCCTTGACCAGACCCGCGAGGCCGTCCGAGGCGGTCACGACGTCGTAGCCCTCGGCAGACAGCAGGGTCTGCAGCAGGCCCCGGACGCTCGGGTCGTCCTCGACGACGAGGACACGGGTGATGGTCACGAGGCAGCTCCGGTCGAGGTCATGCGCCGACCCTAGCGGCGGCACCTGCGGCGTCGAGGACCCCGGTCAGGGCACCGAGGAAGGCGTCGACCTGGGCCTCGGTGATCACGAGAGGCGGAGCGAGCCGCAGCACGTCGGCGGCGGGCGCGTTGAGCAGGAAGCCGGCCTCCCGGGCGGCGACCTCCACGGCGGCGGCGACCGGCTCGGTGAGCACCACGCCGAGCCACAGCCCGACCCCGCGCACGCTCGCGACGAGCGGGTGGTCGAGGGCCCGGATGCCGCTGGCGAGCCGCTCCCCGAGCGTCGTCGAGGACGCGAGCAGCCCTTCGGACTCGACCGTGTCGAGGACGGCGAGGGCGGCCGCGCAGACGACCGGGTTGCCGCCGAAGGTCGTGCCGTGGTCGCCCTTCTGCAGGGCGTGCGCGGCGGCGCCGCTGGCGAGGACGGCACCGATCGGCAGCCCTCCCCCGAGGCCCTTGGCGAGGGTGACGACGTCGCCGCGGACGCCGGGGGCGAGGACCTCGGTGGCCAGCCACGCACCGGCGCGGCCGATGCCGCCCTGCACCTCGTCGAGGTGCAGCAGCGCACCGGTGGCGTCGCAGGTGGCCCGGGCAGCCTCGAGGAAGCCGGCGGGGGGTACGACGACCCCCGCCTCGCCGAGGACCGGCTCGAGGACGACGCTGGCGGTCTGCTCGGTGACGACCGCCCGCAGCGCGTCGGCGTCGCCGAACGGGACGAAGGCGACGGGCCCTGGCAGCGGTTCGAAGGGGGCCCGCTTGGCGGGCTGGCCGGTGACCGCGAGAGCGCCCATCGTGCGGCCGTGGAAGGCCCGGTCGCAGGCCACGAAGCCGCCCCCGGGCCGCAGCCGGCGGGCGATCTTCAGGCCGGCTTCGTTGGCCTCCGCGCCGGAGTTGGTGAACAGGACCCGGTCGTGGCCGGTGAGCTGCTGCAGCCGCTCGGCGAGCCGGACGACGGGCTCGCTGACCGCGAGGTTGCTGACGTGGCCGAGGGTCGCGAGCTGACGGTCGACGGCCGCGCGGACCGCGGGGTGCGCGTGGCCGAGGACGTTGACAGCGAGGCCCGCGAACAGGTCGACGTAGTCCTTGCCGTCGACGTCCCAGACCCGGGCGCCCTCGCCGCGGGCGAGCACGAGCGCGGGCGTGCCGTAGTTGCCCATCAGGGCGGCGTCCCAGCGGGCCTGCCACTGCGTGGTCGCGCTCATGACGGCGTCACCATGGTCCCGATCCCCTCGTCGGTGAACAGCTCGAGCAGGACGCTGTGCGGAACCCTGCCATCGAGGACGTGGGCGCGGGGGACGCCGCCTTGCACGGCCCGCAAGCAGGCCTCCATCTTCGGCACCATGCCGCTCGACAGCGTCGGCAGCAGGGCCTCGAGCTCGTCGGCGCCGAGGCTGCTGATGACGGCGTCGGAGGCCGGCCAGTCGGCGTAGAGCCCCTCGACGTCGGTGAGGACCACGAGCTTCTCCGCTCCGAGCGCGATCGCGAGGGCGGCGGCCGCAGTGTCGGCGTTGACGTTGTAGATCTCGCCGTCCGCACCGCGCGCCACGGTGGCGACGACAGGGACCTTGCCCTCGTCGAGCAGCGCCCGCACGATCTGCGGCTGCACGTCGACGACGTCACCGACGAGGCCGATGTCGACGAGCTCGCCGTCGACCAGGGCGTCGCGGCGCTCCGCGGTGAACAGGTGCGCGTCCTCCCCGGACAGCCCGACCGCGAAGGGGCCGTGGGTGTTGATGGCGCCGACGACCTCGCTGTTGACCTGACCCACGAGCACCATCCGCACGACCTGCATCGTGTCGGCGGTGGTGACCCGCAGACCGCCGCGGAACTCGCTGTCGACGCCGAGCCGGTCGAGGTGGGCGGTGATCTGCGGTCCGCCGCCGTGGACGACGACGACCCTGACCCCGGCGTAGCGCAGGAAGACGACGTCCTCGGCGAAGGCCTGCTGCAGCTCGGAGCTCGTCATCGCGTTGCCGCCGTACTTGAGAACGACGGTGCGGCCGTGGAAGGACTTCAGCCAGGGCAGGGCCTCGACGAGGGCGGCAGCCTTGGACAGGGCGGCGTGGGTCATGTGGAGTACGCCGAGTTCTCGTGGACGTAGTCGGTCGTCAGGTCGTTGGTCCGCACCGTGGCGCCCGAGCCTCCCGCGTGCAGGTCGATGACGACGTGGACGTCGCGGCCGCGGAACTCCACCTTCGCGGGGTCCTCGAACGACTGGCCCGCGCGGCAGACCTGGACGCCGTTGAAGGAGATGTCGACGTCTGCGACCTCGAACGTCGCGGTCGTGGTGCCGACCGAGGCGAGCACCCGCCCCCAGTTGGGGTCCTCCCCGAAGACCGCGCACTTGAACAGGTTGCTGCGGGCGACGGAGCGAGCCACCTCGACGGCCTCGTCCTCGCTGGCCGCACCGACGACCTCGATCGCGATGTCGTGGCGGGAGCCCTCGGCGTCGGTCAGCAGCTGCTGCGCCAGGTCGGCGCAGACGGCGCGCACGGCGGCGTCGAAGGCAGCCGGATCGGGTGCGGTGCCGGAGGCTGCGCTCGCCAGGAGCAGGACGGTGTCGTTGGTGGACTGGCAGCCGTCGGAGTCGAGGCGGTCGAAGGTGGTGCGGGTCGCGGCCCGCAGCGCCCGGTCGCAGTCGGCGGCGGTGACGTCGGCGTCGGTCGTGATCACGACGAGCATGGTGGCCAGGGCGGGAGCGAGCATGCCGGCGCCCTTGGCCATGCCCCCGACGACGAAGCCGGCAGCGTCGTACGACGCGGTCTTGGCCACCGTGTCGGTCGTCATGATCGCGACGGCCGCAGCGCCTCCCCCGTCGGCGGCGAGGGCGGCGTGAGCGGCGTCGACGCCGGCGAGGACCGTGTCGCGGTCCAGCTGGGGGCCGATGAGCCCGGTCGAGCAGACGACGACGTCGCCGGCGCCGTCACCCAGCAGGGTCGCGACCCGCTCGGCGGTGGCGTGGGTGGTCTGGAAGCCCTGCGGGCCGGTGCCGCAGTTGGCCCCACCGGAGTTGAGGACGACGGCACGGACCCGGCCGTCACGCACGACCTGCTCGCTCCACAGGACCGGGTTGGCCTTGAAGCGGTTGCGGGTGAAGACGCAGGCGGCCGCGCGGGACGGCCCGTCGTTGACGACCAGTGCGACATCGGGCGTGCCGCTGGCCTTGAGGCCGGCGGTCGCGGCCGCGGCCCGGAAGCCCCTGGCTGCGGTGACGGTCACGGCGCGACCCCGCTGGCGGACAGCCCGGCGAGCTCGGGCAGGCCGAGGGAGAGGTTGGCGCACTGCAGCGCCTGGGCCGCGGCCCCCTTGCCGAGGTTGTCGAGGGCGCTCACGACGACGGCCCGACCGGCGTCGGTGTCGACCGTGACCTGCAGGTGGCAGCTCGCCGACCCGATCGTGGCGGCGGTGTGCGGCCAGCGCCCTTGTGGCAGGACGTGGACGAGCGGCTCGTCGGCGTAGGCGTCGACGAGGGCCTCGCGGAGGTCGTCCTCGGACGCGGTGGTGCGGGCCGTGCAGGTGGCGAGGATGCCGCGTGGCATGGGGGCGAGGACGGGCGTGAAGGACAGCCCCACCGCGGTCCCGGCGACCCGCGCGAGGGTCTGCCGGATCTCGGGGGTGTGCTGGTGGGCTCCGACCTTGTAGGCCGACAGGTCCCCCATCACCTCGCTGCCGAGCAGGCTCGCCTTGGCGGCCCGGCCGGCACCGCTGGTGCCGGACGCGGCGACGACGACGAGGTCCGTCGGGTCGACCAGGCCGATCACCGGCGCAAGCGCGAGCGTCACGGCCGTGGGGTAGCAGCCCGGGGCGGCGATACGGGGGGTGCCGACGAGGTCGGCCCGGAAGAGCTCGGGCAGGCCGTAGGCCCACTGGGCCGACCAGGGGGTGCCGTAGAAGCGCTCCCAGGCCGCCGGGTCGGCGAGCCGGTGGTCGGCGCCGAGGTCGATGACCGGCAGGCCCTCGGGCAGGGCCGCGGCGAGGGCGCCGGACTCGCCGTGCGGCAGCGCGAGGAAGACCACGTCGGCCTCGGCCAGGCGAGCCGGGTCGGTCGAGGTGAAGACCCGCTCGGCGAGCTGCGGCAGGTGGGGGTGGACGTCGCCGACGGGCAGACCGGCGCTGCTGCCCGCCGCCAGCGGCCCGACCTCGAGGTCGGGGTGGCCCAGCAGCAGCCGCAGAAGCTCACCGCCGACATAGCCGCTCGCCCCGGCCACCGCTGCTGTCATGCCCATGGGAGAGATCATACACAGTTACGCATGGATATTCACAAGGCCCGGGGTGGGCCGTGGCCGTCAGCCGGCGGTCACCGTGAGGTTGCCGCCACCGAGGGTGCCGCCCGCCTCGTGGCGGTAGCTCGACCCTGCCTGTGTGATGACCAGGCTCGCGCTGTCATCCTGGCCGCCGTCGGTGACGGTGAGCGTCCAGCGGTAGCCGTCGGTGCCGTTGACGGTGCCCGACCCCGACAGCGTCGCGGTGCCGCCGTCGACGCGGAAGCGCTCGACGAGAGTCGCGCGCAGCACGGTGCCGGCCTTGTCGTCGTAGCGCAGCTCGCCGCTCGGTGCGGACGAGCCGGTCTCGTTGGAGGCACCCACAGTGAGGTGCCGCTTGGTGCCCTGCTGCCACCATCCGCCGCCGGAGACCTCGCCGGCGGTGTCGGCCGCGGGCGGCGGCGGGCAGCTGAGCACACAGGGCTCGGTCGGGGCGGGCAGGACGGGCAGGCCGAGCCAGGTGATCGCCCCGGACCCGGAGAGCGCACCCGTCGTGGCAGTGACGGTCTGGGCGCCCAGCGACCCGGCGCCGGCGGTGGCGACCGCACGGCCGAAGGAGTCGGTCACGGGCTCGGCGTGGGTGACCGCGCCGATGCCGGTCGAGGACCAGGTGACGGGCGCGTTCGCGACCGGCAGGCCCGCGGCGTCGCGGACCGTGGCGGTCACGAGGACGCCTTGGCCGGCGACACCGGCGGGGGTCGCGGGGACGGTCGACACCGAGGTGGCACCGGGGCGGGCCGGCACGGGAGTGCCGTCGGGGTACGCCGCGGACCACAGGCCGCGCACCGTCTCGCTCGCGGTGGCGAGCCCGCCCTTGACGACGACCCGCCAGGTGCCGGGAACGGGGTCGGTGACGGTGAGCCGCTCGTTGGGTGCCGACGAGCAGAACGACGAGTAGCCGTTGGGCTGCTGGGCGGGATCGCAGACCAGGAAGGTGCCGCGGAACAGCGTGCCGTCGGGGCGGAAGAGGTCGATGTCGAGGTCCTGGTTGGCCGGGACGACCGCCTCCGGCCCCCAGTCGGCCATGACGTCGAGCGACCGCGCGCCGGGCGCCACCGCGAAGGTGGACTCGAAGGTGGACGTCGACACGAGGGCCGCGGGACCGACGGTTCCGGCGTACGCCTGGGTGTCGTAGGTCGTGCCGTCGTCGTAGGCGCCGAGATGCGTCCCCGCGGCGGCGGCGGTCGCGGCAGCGAAGGCGTCGACGTAGCCCGCACCCGCGCTGTAGTGCTGGTAGCTCGGCATCATCGGACGGGCGGTGTTCTGCAGCAGGTTGCGCACCTCGAGCGGGGTCAGCCAGGTACCGCGGCTGCTGTGGGCGGCCTGCTGGACCAGGGCGATGACGCCGGCGACGTGCGGCGCGGCCATCGAGGTGCCGCTGCTGCGCGCGTAGTAGGCCTGGTCGGTGCCGGTGGGGGCGTCGCCGCCGTCCACCGCCACGCCCGCGTCGGCCACGGTGATCGTGAAGCCGGTGAGCGCGCGCACCGAGGAGATGGACTCCCCCGGGGCCGTCAGCGTGGGGTGCCACAGCGGACTGCCTGGCACGCCCTTGGAGGAGAAGAACGCCTGCTGGCCGTCCTTGCGACCGCCAGCGACCGAGATGGCCTTGGGGTGCGCGGAGAACATGTTGAGGCTGTCGGTGCGGGTGCCGTCGTTGCCCGAGCCGAAGACCACGTTGATGCCGGCGGCCCAGGCGGCGTCGGTCGCGCGGTTGACGGGGTGCTCGGGGTCGTAGTTGGTGAAGGCACCGGGCCCCCAGCTGTTGTTGATGACCTTGATGCCGTACTCCGCGGCGTGGGCGATCGCGTGGTCGTAGGCCCCGAGGACGTTGACCGCCTCCACCAGCTCGCCGGTGCCGTAGCCGACGATCGACGCTCCGTGGGCGACCCCGCGGTACTTCCCGGGGGTCTCGCTGGCCGTGCCGAAGCCCGCGGCGATGCCGGCCACGTGGCTGCCGTGACCCGACGTGGAGTCGGTGCTGACCTGGTCCTCGAGGTAGACGACGGGGTCACCGACGACGTCCTGGCGCCCGAGGACCTTGACGTTCTGCACGACCTTGACGGCGGTGCCGCGGCAGAAGACCGGCTGCGCGCAGAGGTCGGGGTGGCTGCCGTCGACGCCCGCGTCGATGACCGCGATGCCGACGCCGGCGCCGGTCCAGCCGAGCTCGTCCCAGACCTTGCGGGCCCGGCTCGCCGTCGTCGCGCCCGCGAGCAGCGGCTGGTAGGTCTCGTTGGCCCACACGCCGCGCACGCCCGGGAGCCGGCGCAGCAGCGGCACCAGCGCGGACGGGACGTTGACGACGGCCGCCGGGACCTTCGTGAAGCCGTGGACCGCGTCCGACAGGCTGCCGAGCACCTGGAGGTCCACCGGCGACGGGGGTGCGTCGTAGGTGACGATCCAGGTGGCGACCGGGCTCGCAGTCGCCGGGGCGGGGGTGCCCAGCAGACCGGTGAGCGAGAGAGCCAGGACGGTGAGCGCAGAGCGACGTGTGATGAGCACGGCGTCACCTTCGACCGTCTCGAGCCCAGGTGCCATGGCCCGTTGTGACCATTGACCGACCGTGACCGGTGGCCCGCCGCCCTCAGGCTCCGCGCAGCACGGCGCCCACCCGGGATGTCGCTTCTGCGACAGCGGCGTCACGCAGAGCGACCGCCTCACCATCGGTCAGTGTGCGGTCGGGAGCCCGGAAGCGCAGGGCGTAGGCGAGCGACCGGTGCCCCTCACCCACCTGCGGCCCGGTGTAGACGTCGAACAGCCGCACCGACTCGACCAGCGGTCCGGCCCCGTCGCGCAGGGCCCGCTCGACCTCTTGCGCGGGGACGTCCGCGGCGACGACGAGGGCCACGTCGACACTGGCCGGGGGGTACGACGAGACCACCGGCGCGTCGACCGGACCGGCGGCCACGGCCGCGTCGACGAGGCGGTCGAGGTCGACCTCGGCGGCACAGGTGCGGGCCGGCAGCTCGAGGGCCTCGACGACGCGCGGGTGCAGCTCGCCGGCGTGGCCGACCGTGACGCCCGCCAGCTGCACGGCGGCGCAGCGCCCGGGGTGGAACGGCAGCGGACCGGCCGCAACGAGGGTCAGCTCGAGTCGCAGCGCCCGCCCGAGCGCGAGGGCGGACTCGACGGCGTCGGCCCAGTCGACCGGCCGGTCGTCGCGGCGGCCCGCGAGGACCACAGCGGCGTGGCGCGGCTGCACGGGCAGCGTCGCGTCGAGGGCCGCAAGGGCGTCGTCGCCGGGGCGGTCGTCGACACCGGGGACGGCCGCCGTCGGTGCGTCGGACTCCAGGAAGACCCGGCCGGTCTGGAACAGCGCCACGTCACCGGCGCCGCGGGCGGCGTTGCGGTGCAGCGCGGCGAGCAGGCTCGCCAGCAAGGTGGGCGACAGCAGCGCCTCGGCCTCCGACAGCGGGTTGGTCAGGCGCGGCGCACCCGCACGGGCGCCGAGCGCCTCGAGCACCCGCTCGGAGACGAACGGCGGGTTGGCGACCTCGACGAGACCGGAGGCCGCGAGGGCGCGCGACGCCGTGCGCCGCAGGACCTGCGCCGCGGTGAGGCCGCGGCCCGACGGGGCCGGCGGCAGCACGACGGGGACCGTGTCGTAGCCCTCGAGCCGCACGACCTCCTCGACGAGGTCGGCGACGCCGGTGAGGTCGGGCCGCCAGGTCGGCGGCGTCACCTGGAGCGGGTCGACGCCTGACACCTCGCAGCCCACGTCGCGCAGCCTTGCCACGACGACCTCGTCGGCGTAGTCGCGGCCGGCGGTGCGCGCGGGCGCACCGACAGGGAAGGCGATCGCGGCCCGCGGCGTCGTGAGGTCCACGTCGGTGACCGGCCCGGCGACGGCCCCGCCGAGGTCGACGAGCAGCCCGACGGCGAGATCGGCAGCCGCCGCGGCCAGCGAGGGGTCGACGCCGCGCTCGTAGCGCCGACTGGCCTCGCTCGGCAACCGGTGGCGGCGGGCCGTGCGGGTGACCGTGGCGGGCGCGAAGTGGGCGGCCTCGACCAGCAGGGACGTCGTGGTGGCGGTGACCTCAGTGGCCGCGCCACCCATCACCCCCGCCAGCGCGATCGGACCGCTGTCGTCGGTGATGACGAGATCGGTGGGGTCGAGCGCGCGGTCCTGCCCGTCGAGCGTGGTCAGCCGCTCCCCCGCAGCCGCCCGGCGCACGACGACGGCGCCCTGCAGCCGGTCGAGGTCGAAGGCGTGCAGCGGGTGGCCGACCTCGAGCATCACGTGGTTGGTGACGTCGACCGCGAGCGAGATCGACCGGACGCCGCACAGCGTGAGCCGCCGCTGCAGCCAGGCCGGGCTCGGGGCGGTGGGGTCGAGACCGGTCACGATGCGGGCGACGTAGCGGTCGCAGCCGGCGGGGTCGTCGAGCCGGACCTCGTGACCGCCACCTGACGCGGGGGTCTCGCGCAGCCCCGGGTCGGTGAGCTGCAGCCCGAAGGCGGTGGCGGCCTCGCGGGCGACCCCGCGGACGGACAGGACGTAGCCGCGGTCGGGGGTGACCGCGATGTCGAGGACCTCGTCTCGCAGGCCCAGCAGGGCGACGACGTCGCCACCCTGCGGGGTGTCGGCGGGAAGGACCAGGATCCCGTCGGCCTCGTCGGACAGCCCGAGCTCGGCGGCCGAGCAGATCATGCCGTCGGAGGTGCGGCCGTAGGTCTGGCGCGTCGCGATCTGGAAGCCACCAGGCAGCACGGCTCCCGGCGTCGCGAACGCGATCACGTCACCTGCGGCGACGTTCGTGGCGCCGCAGACCACGTCGTGCACGCGGGTGCCGCTGTCGACGTGGCAGAACCGGATCGGCTTCTTGAAGCCGGTCAGCTCCTCGACGTCGACGACGCGGCCGACGACGACACCGCTGATGTCGTGCCCGAGCCGGTCGATCGTCTCGACCTCGAGCCCGGCGGCGACCAGCCGCTCGGCGACCTGCTCGACCGGGGCGGTCAGGCCGGGCACGAGCTCGCGCAACCAGGACAGCGGGACGCGCACCTCAGGCCTCCAGCCCGAACGGGAGGGTGAACCGCTGGTCGCCCTCGTAGAGATCACGGATGTCGGTGATGCCGTGACGGAACATCAGGGTGCGGTCGAGGCCCATGCCGAACGCGAACCCGCTGAACTCCTCGGGGTCGACGCCGCACGCCCGCAGCACCGCCGGGTTGACCATGCCGCAGCCACCCCACTCGATCCAGCCCTCGCTGGAGCAGACCCGGCAGGGCTCGGCGCCGGGCACCGCGGAGGCACCTCGGCAGGAGAAGCACTCCAGGTCGAGCTCGGCACTGGGCTCGGTGAAGGGGAAGTACGACGGACGAAGCCGGGTGCGCAGCGCCTGCCCGAAGACGGCCTGCGCGAAGTGCTCGAGGGTGCCGCGCAGGTGCGCCATCGTGATCCCGCGGTCCACCACGAGCCCCTCGACCTGCGCGAAGACCGGCGAGTGGGTCGCGTCGAGGGCGTCCTTGCGGAAGACCCGGCCGGGGCAGACGACGTAGACCGGTGGGCGGCGGGTCAGCAGCGTGCGGACCTGCACCGGCGAGGTCTGCGTGCGCAGCAGCAGCCCGCGCTCTCGCGGCTCGAGCCACAGGGTGTCCTGCATCTCGCGCGCCGGGTGGTCCGCCGGCATGTTGAGGGCGTCGAAGTTGAACCACTCGTGCTCGACCTCGGGGCCCTCGGCGACCTCCCAGCCCATCGCGGTGAAGATGTCGGCGACGGCCTCCTGCACCGTGCTGAGCGGGTGGCGCGCACCGACCGGCAGCCGCCCCGGCAGCACCGTGACGTCGACCGCCTCCTCGACGAGCACGCGCGCGTCGCGGTCGGCCTCGAGCTCCGCACGGCGGGCGTCGTACGCGCTGGTGACCTGCGCCATCGCGAGGTTGACCCGCTTGCCGGCGTCGGCCTTCGCCTGCGGAGGCAGCCCGCCGATCTCGCGGCGCGCGAGCGCGACCGGGCCGCGGTCACCCAGGTGGGCGGTGCGGGCCGCGGCGAGCTCGTCGAGACCGGTGGCGGCGCGGAACGCCTCAGCGGCCTCGGTCACGGCGGCCTCGAGCGCCTCGGGGGCGAGGACGCTCGCGAGCTTGGGGTCGTAGTCGGGCGCGGTCATGCGGAAGCAGCTCCGTGATCGGTGGGTGCGGGTGGGGCCGGCGGGGCGCCCGCCGGGGCCCTAGACGAAGGAGGGCGTGCCGGCGGGCAGCACGAATCGGAACAGCGCTCCCCCGCTGGGGGCGCGCTGCACCTCGACGCTGCCGCCGTGCGCCTCGACGAGGCCCTTGACGATGTAGAGGCCGAGACCGGTGCCGCCGCGACGGTCGCCGCCCCGCCAGAAGCGGGTGAAGACCCGGGAGGCCGTGGCCTCGGGGATGCCCTCGCCCTCGTCGGCGACGGTCACCTCGCAGCCGGTGCCACCTGAGAGCTCGACCGGGCCGACGGTGATGCTCACGTGGCCCTCTCCGTGGCGCAGGGCGTTCTCGACGAGGTTGCCGACCACCTGCTGGAGCTTGTCGGGGTCGACCCACATCTCGGGCAGGCCCGGCGTCTCGACGACGCTGAAGCGGTCCTCGGCGTCACCGGAGGCCACCCGACCGGCCACGATCTTGCGGACCGCGGCCGGGACGTCGACGACCTGCTTGCGCATCTCGAGCCGACCGGCATCGATGCGGCTCACGTCGAGCAGCTCCGAGATCAGGCGCGTGACGCGGTCAGCGTCGGCGTTGACCGTCTGGAGCATGACCTTCTTCTGGTCGTCGTTGAACCGCTCCCACTTCGCCAACAGGGTGGCGGTGAAGCCCTTGACACTGGTGAGCGGCGAGCGCAGCTCGTGGGCGACCGTCGAGACGAGGTTGGCCCGGGAGCGCTCGAGCCGCTCACGGGCAACGGTGTCGCGCAGGACGACGACGAGGCGCACCAGTCGTCGCTGGTCGTCGCGGACGTAGGACGCCGTGACGAGCAGGTCCCGGCCGGCGGCCGGACCGCTGCCGAGCTGCAGCTGGCGCTCGGGCTGGCGGGTCCGCGACGCCATCCCGGCGTAGGGGTCGGTGCAGGACCACCAGTCACGGCTCTGCTCGTCGAGCAGCGGGAGGACCTCGCGGTAGTCGCGGCCGACGGCGCTGTCGGCCGGGGTCGCGAGCAGCCGGGCCGCCACAGGGTTGACGAGCACGACCCGGCCGGCCTCGTCAGCCACGAGGACGCCGTCGGGGAGGTCGTCGTAGGCGCTCTTGTCCACGCCGCTGTCGCTCACGCGCGCCGCCACCTCCCTCCACCCGCTCGTGTCAGGCGCACTCTACGGCGAAAGGGGGTCCGCGCGACGCTGGGCACGCGCCGTGGCGTAGAGGCAGACCGCGGCGGCCGTCGCGAGGTTGAGCGACTCGGCCCGGCCGTGCAGCGGAATCCGCACACTGCGGTCGGCCAGCGCGAGCGCCTCGGGACTCAGGCCCGCGGCCTCGTTGCCCAGCAGCCAGGCGGTGGGCCCGGCGAGCGCACCGGCGTCGGCGAGGTCGTCGAGGTCGTCGCTCGCGGTGCCGCTGGTGGCCAGCACCTGCAGCCCCGCGGCCCGGGCGGCCGCGACGGCCTCGGCCACGGAGGGCCCGCAGACCACGGGCAGGTGGAACAACGAGCCGGCGGTCGCCCGCACGCACTTGCCGTTGTGGGGGTCGACCGAGCCCGCCGTGAGCACGACGGCGTCGGCACCCGCCGCGTCGGCGGTACGGATGACGGTGCCAGCGTTGCCGGGGTCGCTCACGTCCTCGAGGACCACGACGAGCCGCGCCGAGGTCAGCGCCCCGAGGTCCGCGGCCCGCAGCGGCGCGGTGCCGAGCAGACCCTGCGGGGTGACGGTCTCGGCCATCGCGCCGAGGACCGCCGCGGAGACGGTGACGACCTCGGTGCCGGCGGCCAGTGCCTGCCGGGCGAGCGGGTGGTCGGCGTCGGTGGTGAACAGCTCCAGCAGCCCGCCGTCCTCAAGCGCCTCGCGCACCGCCTGCGGCCCCTCGACGACGAACCGCCGCTCGGCCACGCGGGCCGAGCGGCGGTGCAGTCGCTTCACGGCGGCCACCCGCGGGGAGCGGGTGGACGTGAGGTCGGGCTGGCTCAGGACGCCTTCTGGGTGACCGGCCCGCCGACGCTCGGCGCCGGCAGGGCGGCGCGGGCCAGCTCGACGAGCGCGGCGAAGGCCGGCGCGTCGGTGACCGCGAGGTCGGCGAGGACCTTGCGGTCCACCTCGACGCCCGCGAGCTTGAGGCCCTGGATGAGGCGGTTGTAGGTCATGCCGTTCTCGCGCGCAGCGGCGTTGATGCGGGTGATCCACAGCTGCCGGAAGTCGCCCTTGCGCTTCTTGCGGTCGCGGTACTCGTAGGTCGCGCTGTGGAGCAGCTGCTCCTTGGCCTTGCGGTAGAGCCGGCTGCGCTGACCGCGGTAGCCGCTGGCGAGGTCGAGGACCTCACGGCGCTTCTTGTGGGCGTTGACGGCCCTCTTGACGCGTGCCACTTCGTGTTCCTGTCTGTCGTCGGGAGAGGGCTAGCGGCCCAGGAGCTTCTTGACCTTGGCGGCGTCGCCGGGGGCGAGCTCCGCGGTGCCGGAGAGTCGGCGGGTGAGCTTGCTCGCCTTGCGCTCGAGCAGGTGCCGCTTGCCCGCGCGCTCGTGCAGGATCTTGCCGGTCCCGGTCACCTTGAAGCGCTTCTTCGCGCCGCTGTGGGTCTTCTGCTTGGGCATCGCCGTCAGTCCTTACTGGGGTCGTCCCCCGAGGTTCACGCCTCGGGAGCGGGGGTGTCTGTCTCGTCGTGCGTCACGCCGGTCGTCAGATCGCTGGTCAGCTCGGACGTCGGGGCGTCCGCACCGTCGCGGGCGGCCTTCTTGAGGTCGGCGCTGCTCTTGTGCGGGGCCAGGACCATGATCATGTTGCGGCCGTCCTGCTTCGGGGCCGACTCCACGGAGCCGAGCTCCGCGACGTCGGTCGCGAGGCGCTGCAGCAGCCGGAACCCCAGCTCGGGGCGGGACTGCTCGCGACCGCGGAACATGATCGTGATCTTGACCTTGTCGCCGGCCTTGAGGAAGCGGACGACGTGGCCCTTCTTGGTCTCGTAGTCGTGCGGGTCGATCTTCGGGCGGAGCTTCATCTCCTTGATGACGGTGAGGACCTGGTTCTTGCGGGCCTCACGCGCCTTCTGCGCCGACTCGTACTTGAACTTGCCGTAGTCCATGAGCTTGCACACCGGTGGCCGCGCCATCGGAGCGACCTCGACCAGGTCGAGATCGCTCTCCTGGGCCAGCTTCAGGGCCTCGTGGATGGCAACGATGCCGACCTGCTCGCCGTTCGGACCGACCAGCCGCACCTCGGGGACGCGGATCCGGTCGTTGATCCTGGGTTCTGCGCTGATGGGGCCTCCAGTGACAGTGGAGCGGGCCCCTTCACGGCGAAGGGCCCCGCGCGTCGCGCAGGGCCCACACTCGAACAGCCACCAGGGACGTGCCCTGACGGCCGACCGGACCCGTCAGCGTGAGCCGAGCGGGTGGGAGGTGGGGCCTCCGCTTGCACGACCCCGGGCAGGCCGGGGCCGGGTCGCCCTGCAAGGGTAGCAGCATGCCCGCCCCTGACACCGATCCCACCGCTCACCCGACCGCTGACGCGGCCGCTGACCCGAGCGCTGACCCGAGCGCTGCGGAGCGCGACCTGGCCGACGTGCCTGCCGCCGAGGTCATCGCGACCGTCGCCGTCCACCTGATGAGCGCGTCCGCGGTGAAGCTCGGACTCGGCGACGAGGGCGAGCAGGCCGTCGACCTCGACGAGGCCCGCAAGCTCATCACCGCGCTCGCCGGGCTGGTGACGGCCGCGAAGCCCGACCTCGGCATCCACGCCAACCCGCTGCGCGACGGCCTGCAGTCCCTGCAGCGCGCCTTCCGCGAGGCCAGCCCCTCCCCCGACGCCCCCGGCGAGGGCCCGGGCGAGCGGCTCACCGGCCCCGTCTGAGCCGTCTGGTCAGCCGACCCGGGACCGTGGCACCAGGACCGTCGGGCGGGACGACCGCGAGGTCGAGGCCCTCGGGCGGAAGAGCAGGACCCAGGCGTACGACGAGACGCCGCGCGAGGTCGGCGAGCTCGACCGCGGCGAGCGGCAGGGTGGGCACCACCCCGAGCACCGGCCCGTCCGGGCCGTCGAGCAGCCGCGCGGCGGAGACCGGCTCGCCGGACAGCGCCGAGGCCAGCGCCCGGAGCAGCTCCTTCGGCGGGTCGGCCGGCGTGCGGAAGCCCTGCGTCGTACCCCTGTCGGCGACCCGGGTGGCGAGCGACGACCCGGTGACGGGGACGTAGCCGCGGGAGAGGTCGACCAGCTCCTGCCCGGTGACCGCGAGGTCGAGGTCCAGCAGGAGCGTCCCGGCGCCCTGCTCGAGGGCGGCCGCGCAGACCTGCTCGCCGGGGACGGTGACCGGTCGCGCGTCGAGCCGCCAGCGCTGCAGGGCCCCCGTGGAGGTGAAGACCGGCAGGGCCCGGTGGCCGTCGGTGACCAGCGTCAGCAGCGCCATGTCGGCGCTCGACTCTGCCCGCAGGCCTGTCCCGGCGTCGACGTGCTCGGCCGTGGAGGTGGCCGTGATCGCCGCGAAGACCCGCGCCCCGGACAGTGCCGCGAGGACCTCGGAGCGCCCTTGTCCGGTCTCCCGCCAGGCGACAAGAGCGCGGACGAGCCGCTCGTCGGCCGCGCCGGTGTCGAGCCGGCTGCCGGGCCCACTGTCGCTCACAGGTCGTCCAGGAGCTCCGCGATCGCTGCGTTGACCTCGTCGGGGTGCGACAGGCCGGCGGCGTGGGCGGCCCCCTCGACGAGGACCAGGCCGCGGCAGTCCCGGACGCCGTCGGCGACGGCCCTGGCCTTCTCGACGGGGATCGCGGTGTCGGCGGTGCCGTGCACGACAAGCACCGGGCAGGCCACCTCGCCGAGGCGGTCGGTGAGGTCCTCGCGGTCGAGCAGGGGACGGATGACCTGGGCGGCGCGCTCGCGGGGCTGGCTGCGCCAGGTCTGCTTCCACGGCTCGGCGTCGACGTCGGGGCCCAGGATCTCGTGAGCGACGTAGTCGAGGGTGGCCTCGTCGGCGCCGTCGGCTGCCCACGCCGCCGCCATGCCGTCGTAGAGCGGCGCGACGGCGGGGTCCTCCGGACCGGCCTGGCTGTCGTACATCACCAGAGCAGCGACCCGCTCGGGGTGGCGCAGCGCCGCCCGCAGCGACAGGAACCCGCCCTGGCTCATGCCGACGAGGACGGCCCGGTCGACCTCGAGGTGGTCGAGCAGAGCGACGACGTCGTCGGCGCTGTCCCAGTAGGAGAACGCACCGTCGTAGTCCGTCTCGCCGTGCCCGCGCTCGTCCCAGGTGATGCAGCGCGCGCGGTGGCGCAGTGCCTCGACCTGCGGCGCGAACATGGTGCGGTCCATGAGCAGGCCGTGGCTCAGCACGACGACGTGCTCGTGGTCGCCACCGGTGCCTGGGCCGGTGTCGTCGTAGCGCAGCACAGCGCCGTCAGGTCGTGTGAGGGTGCCCATTCGCGGCAGGCTAGTGGGCGTTCACTCGGTCGCGGCGGCGAGCACCGCCACCGCGCGGTCCATGGCGTTGCGGGCCCGGGTGCCGTCCTTGACGCCGGTGATCTGGAAGGCGAAGCGCACGACCCGTCCGCTGCGGGTGGTGGTGTAGCCGGCGAGGCAGCGCACCCCGGTGACGGTGCCGGTCTTGGCCGCGGCGCGACCCTCCGCCGCGGTGCCGCACATCCGCTCCTTCAGGGTGCCGTCGCGGCAGGCGACGGGCAGAGCGGCGCGGAACGCGGCCGAGACCTCGGAGGCGTCGAGGACCCGCAGGAGGGCGACCTGGCTGTCGGGGTTCTGCCGGTCGTGGACCGACAGGCCGGAGCCGTCGGCACCTGCACCGACCTTGACGCCGAGCTGGCCCAGGACCGACCGGACCGCGGCGAGGCCGTCGACGCTGGTCCCCTTGCCGCTGACGACCCGGCCGACCTCCTTGAGGACGAGCTCGGCGGCGAAGTTGTCGGAGTGCTTGAGCAGCCGGCGCACGACCGCCGACATCGGGCCGCTCTGGACGCTTGCGAGGGTGGTCGCCGACGCTGGCCGACGCTGCCGGGTGATCGTGCCGATGTGGATGCCCTCGGCGCGCATGAGGTCGCGCGCCTTGACCGCGTTGGGCATCGCCGGGTCGTTGAGGAAGGCGCTGTCCTTGCGCCACCTGTTGGCGTCGACGGCGAAGGACGACAGCGGGCCGGACTCCTCGGGCACCCACTCGGGCTTCCAGCCCTCGGCCCGGCGCGTGGCGTCGTAGCGGCTGTCGTCGAGGCGCAGGACGCCGGTGACGCGGGTGACACCCGCAGCCCGGACGGCCTTCGCGAGCGCCCGCAGGCCGCTGGTCGTGAGGTAGGGGTCGCCCCCGGGGACGAGCCACAGGTCGCCCTGCACGACCCCGCCGACCGGCGCGCTGAGGGCGGCGACCTCGGTCCGGAAGCGGGTCGCGGGCCCGAGCCTCAGCAGCGCCGCCCCGGACACGAACGACTTCTGGGTGGAGGCCGGCGGCAGCTGGTGGGCCGCGTCGCGGCGGAGCACGGTCCCGAGCCCGTCGACCTCGACGGCAGCCGCGATGGTGGGGGCTCCTGCGGCCGACAGCGCGGTGTTGACCCGCGCGCCGAGGTCACTGGCGGCGCTGGAGGTCGCCGTCGTGCGGGCGGCCGGGACCGCCGCGGCGCCGGCGTCGGGCTGCAGGGCATCGGCGGGGACCGCGAGGACCAGGCCCAGCATGGCAGCCATCAACAGGGGGGTGCGTCGCACGTCCACGTCTTCCGTTCGGCGGGACTCCTCGCGGGAGGAGCCCCCGCAGGGACAGTCTTCCCTGTCCGCCGTGGTCGCGGGCGGTGGGCGGCGTACGACGCGCCGTGGGTCGACCGACGCTCAGGAGGTGGGGTCGCGGGGCTCGCGGCTGTCGGCGAGCAGCCGGCGCAGGGCGAGCACGCCGTCGACGGCGTGCTGGCCGTCGTTGGTCTGCAGCGCCATGACGGCGAGCTGGTCGTCGTCGGCCAGGTCGAGGCTGGCCCAGGGCGCGCCGTCGTCGAGCCGGACCGCCGTGACGACCTGCCACGGCAGGCGCGTCTCGCCGAGGACGTTGCGCACGAGCACGCCGTCGCGGTCGGCGAGCACGCGTGGGCGGGTGAAGAGCAGGACGGCGCCGGCGGCGAGCAGCCCGAGGCCGACCATCGCGAGCTGATCCGGAAGGCCGAAGCGCAGCTGACCGGGCCGGACCGGGCCGCTGCCGGAGCGACCCAGCGCGATCGCGACGACGACGAAGACGACGACGATGAGGCCCGCAGCGACGCGGGCGGTCCGCACGAGCCGTCGCGGGCGCAGCTCCAGGGGGGCGGTCATCGCGACCGACCGCTGACGACCACGGCGACGAGCGTGAGGGCAGCGCCCAGCAGGGTCGCCGCAGCGACACCGTGGTCGGCAGCGGGGCTGACCAGGTCGAGGACGACCGCTCCGAGCAGCTGGCCGGAGATGACGGCGAGGCCGAGCCGCAGGACCCCGAGCCGCTTGACGACGACGGCGGCCACGGCGACGAAGGTGGCACCGAGCGGTCCGCCGACGTAGAGCCACCACTGCCCAGGCCAGTCGATGTCACCGCGCTCGGTGACCTGCGAGACGACGAGCCAGGCCGCGACGAGCACGGTCGTCCCGACGACGAAGTTGACCAGGGTGGCGACCGAGGCGTCGCCGGTGGCTGCCCGCACCCGGCCGTTGAGGGCCTGCTGCACGGAGATGGCGAAACCCGCGGCGACGACGAGGACGAGCAGCAGTGGCTCGGCGTCGCCGAGGCCCTTGCCGGCGGCCGCGACCAGGACCGCGACGAGGCACAGCGCGGCACCCGCCACCCGGGCCGTGGAGAACGCCCGACGACCCGAGGGCCCGAGGCCCACCCTGTCCACCAGGAGCCCGCCCGTGGTCTGGCCCGCGACGATGCCGACGGTGAGCAGCGCGACCCCGATCCGCGGGGCGGCGTAGGCCCCGACGGCGACGAGACCGGCACCGCCGAGGCCGCCGAGCCGGTGCCACCAGCTGGTGTCGCGCAGGGCCGGGAGCTTCGCGCGGGCGGCCGGGCGCAGCCCCACGACGAGGGCGACCGCGACCAGCCCCGTCCCGAAGGACACGACGGCAGCGAGCAGCGCGTCGTCGAGCCGGCTGCCGAGCTCGCCGTTGACCCGCGCCTGCAGGGCCACCAGCGCCCCGGATCCGACGCTGGCTGCCAGCGCGGCGGTGTGCCGGTCCGCCGCGACCCCACTGCTCACGGGCGGAGCGGCGACCACTAGTCGACGATCTTGGAGATCGGCAGCTCGAGGATGTCGCGGGCACCCGCGGCCTTCAACGACGGGATGAGCCGGTTGACGCCGAGCTTCGGCACAACGGTCTCGAGCGCGCGCATCTCCTCGGCCGCCAGGGTCATGATCGTCGGAGACGACATCGCGGGCAGGACGGCGAGGACCTCGTCGAGCCGTGCGGTGGGCACGTTGAGCTTGAGCAGCACGTGGCCGCGGGCACGCAGCGCGCCCTGCAGCAGCATCGTGATGTCCTCCATCGCCGCCCGCTTCTCGGGGTCCTCGAAGGCCGCGCGGTTGGCGATGAGCTCGGTGCGGCTGGTGAGCAGCGTGGCGATGACCTTGAGGCCGGCCTTGCGCAGGCTCGAGCCGGTCTCGGTGAGGTCGACGATCGCGTCGACGATGTCAGGGATCTTCGCCTCGGTCGCGCCGTGGCTGGTGAAGACCTTCGCCGTGACGCCGTGCTCCTCGAGGTAGCGCCGGGTGGTCTCGGGCATCTCGGTGGAGATCCGCACGCCGTGGGGCAGGTCGGCCGCGGACTCCCACGGCGACTCCTTCGGCACCGCGAGCACGACCTTCACGACCGCCGCGCCCGCCCGGCCGCCACCGATCTCGCCGAGGCTCACGACGTCGGCGCCGGTCTCGGTGATCCAGTCGCGGCCGCTGATGCCGAGGTCGAAGATGCCCTGCTCGACGTAGGTCGGGATCTCCTGCGGGCGCAGGAAGCGGACCTTGTCGATGCGCGGGTCGTCGACGCTCGCGTGGTAGTCCCGGTCCGAGCCGCGCAGCACGCCGAGGTCGGCCGAGCTGAAGAGATCGAGGGTCTGCTTCTCGAGACTGCCCTTGGGCAGGACGACGGCGAGCACGGTGAGGGTCTCCTAGGACGTGCGCTGGTCGAGCCGGCGCAGGGTCAGGGCGGTGTCGAGCGCGGCGAGCACGGACTCGCGGCCCTTGTCCTCGGACGAGCCGGGCAGGCCCGCGCGGTCGAGGGCCTGCTGCTCGTCGTTGGTGGTCAGGACGCCGTTGCCGACCGGCGTGCCCTCGTCGAGGGCCACGCGGGTGAGGCCGTCGGTGACAGCCTGGCAGACGTACTCGAAGTGCGGTGTGCCGCCCCGGACGACGACGCCGAGCGCGACCACCGCGTCGTGGTCGCGGGCCAGTGCCTGGGCGACGACGGGCAGCTCGACAGCACCCGCGACCCGGGCGACGGTGGGGTCGGTGACACCGCACTCCGCGGCCGTGCGCAGGGCCGAGTCGAGCAGGGCCCCCGTGATGCGCTCGTGCCAGCGCGTCGCGACGACCGCGAGCCGCAGGCCGCTCGCGTCGACGACCTCGGCGGCCGGAGCACCGGCGCCGCTCACGTGGTCTCGCCGGGGTGCACGTCGTCGGCGGAGGCCTCGGTGAGCTCGAAGTCGGCCAGGCCGGGCAGGTCGTGGCCCATCCGGTCGCGCTTGGTCTGCAGGTAGCGCAGGTTCTCCTTCGTCGGGTGCGCGGGCAGCTGCACCCGGCCGACGATCTCCAGGCCGTAGCCCTCGAGACCGACCCGCTTGGCGGGGTTGTTGGTGAGCAGCCGCATCGTGCGGATCCCGAGGTCGACGAGGATCTGCGCGCCGGTGCCGTAGTCGCGCGCGTCGGCGGGCAGACCGAGCTCGAGGTTGGCGTCGACGGTGTCGGACCCGGCGTCCTGGAGCTGGTAGGCCTGCAGCTTGTGCATGAGGCCGATGCCGCGGCCCTCGTGACCGCGGACGTAGAGCACGACCCCGCGCCCCTCGTCGGCCACGGCCTTCAGGGCCGCGTCGAGCTGCGGGCCGCAGTCGCAGCGGCGCGAGCCGAAGACGTCGCCGGTGAGGCACTCGGAGTGCACTCGCACCAGGACGCCCTCGCCGTCGCCGATGTCGCCCTTGACCAGGGCGACGTGGTCGATGCCGTCGAGCACCGACTCGTAGCCGACGGCCCGGAAGTCGCCGTGCGAGGTCGGGATCTTGGCCTCGGCGACCCGCTCGACCTGCTTCTCGGTGCGCCGCCGGAAGGCGATGAGGTCGGCGATGGAGATCAGCGCGAGACCGTGCTCGCGGGCGAAGTCGCGCAGCTGCGGGAGCCGCGCCATCGTGCCGTCCTCCTGCACGATCTCGCAGATCACGCCGGCCGGCTTCAGCCCCGCGAGCCGCGCGAGGTCGACCGCGGCCTCGGTGTGACCGGGGCGGCGCAGGACACCCCCGGCCTTGGCGCGCAACGGGAAGACGTGACCCGGGCGGACCAGGTCGTACGCCGTGGTGTCGTCGTCGGCGAGCAGCTGGATGGTGTGGGCGCGGTCCGCGGCGCTGATTCCGGTCGTGACGCCCTCGCGGGCATCGACGCTCACGGTGAACGCGGTCTGCATCCGCTCGGTGTTGTGGGGAGCCATCTGCCCGAGCTGGAGGTGGTCGAGCAGCTCCTCCTCGAGGGGGACGCACAGCAGACCGCGGCAGTGGGTCATGGTGAAGGCGACCAGCTCGGGGCTGGCCATCTGCGCGGCGAAGACGATGTCGCCCTCGTTCTCGCGGTCCTCGTCGTCGACGACGACGACCGCGCGGCCCGCGGCGATGTCGGCGATGGCGCGCTCGATCGTGTCGAGACCGGCATCCGTCGCTGCTGGTGTGGTCACTACTGGCCTTCCGGCTCGGGGGTGCTCGCCTGGACCAGCCGGTGCTGGAGGAGCTTCTCGACGTACTTGGCGGTGATGTCGACCTCGAGGTTGACGGGGTCACCCACCCGGGCGCGACCCAGCGTCGTGAGGCCGAGTGTCGTGGGGATGAGGCTGACCTCGAAAGCGTCGTCCCGGACAGCGGACACCGTCAGGCTGACCCCGTCGACGGTGATCGAGCCCTTCTCGACGACGTAGCGCCCGAGACCGTCGGGCAGGGAGACCGCGACCACCGTCCAGGCGTCACCCGGCGTGATCGACAGGACCTCACCGGTGCCGTCGACGTGGCCCTGGACGAGGTGACCGCCGAGCCGGTCCGACAACCGCACGGCGCGCTCGAGGTTGACCCGCGAGCCCTCGGCGAGCACCCCGAGGCTCGAGCGCGACAGCGTCTCCTGCATGACGTCGGCGGTGAAGCGGCCGCCCTCGTGCGTGACGACGGTGAGGCAGACGCCGTTGACCGAGATGGAGTCGCCGTGGCGGGCGTCGGACGTGACGACCGGCCCCGCGACGGTGAAGCGCACGGAGTCGGAGAGCCGCTCCACGCCGACGACCTCGCCGAGCTCCTCGACGATCCCGGTGAACACGGTCAGGCCTCCTTCTGGCGCGGTCGCAGGACGAGCCGCACGTCGTCACCGACGCGCGTGACGTCGTCGAGGCGCAACCGCAACGCGTCGCTGATCGTTCCCACACCCCAGGGTGCGACGGCGGAGGGCCCTTCGCCCAGTAGAGCGGGTGCGACGTACGTCACCACCCGGTCGACGAGGCCAGCCTCGAGGAAGGCCGCCGCGACCGTCGGGCCGCCCTCGAGCAGCACGCTGACGACCCCACGCGCGGCCAGCTCGGCAAGCGCCGCTGCCGGTGCGAAAGCGAGCACCAGGCTGTCCGCCGCGTCGTCGAGGACCCGGGCGCCCGGGGGCGTGCGCCCGGTGCGGTCGAGCACGACGCGCAGCGGCTGGTGGCCGGGGTCGGGGCGCACGGTGAGCTGCGGGTCGTCGGCGAGCACCGTGCCGACGCCGACGACGACCGCGTCGACCTCCGCCCGGAGCCGGTGGACGTCCGCACGGGCCGCCTCGCCGGTGATCCAGCGGCTGGTGCCGTCGGCGGCGGCCACCCTGCCGTCGAGGGTGACGGCCGACTTCCAGGTCACGAAGGGCCGACGGGTGCGCTGAGCGGTCAGCCAGGCCTCCAGCGGCCCTCGCGCCACCTCGTCGGCGAGCCGCCCGAGCTCGACCTCGACCCCCGCGGCGCGCAGGACCGCCGCTCCCCCACCGGCGAGCTCGGTCGGGTCCGCGCAGCCGACGACGACCCTGGCGACCCCGGCGGCGAGGACGGCGTCGGTGCAGGGGCCGGTGCGCCCGGTGTGGGCGCACGGCTCCAGAGTGACCGCGAGCGTGCCTCCGCGTGCGCGCTCCCCGGCGCAGGCCAGGGCGACGACCTCGGCGTGGCGGCCGCCGGGCGGCTCGGTGGCGCCCTCACCGACGACGACGCCGGCGGCGTCGAGCACGACCGCACCGACGGGCGGGTTGGGGCTGGTGCGCCCCAGCACGGCGCGCGAGACCTCGACGGCGCGCCGCAACGCGTCGACAGCCTCCACCGGGCCTCCCGACCGCACGGGCGCCACCCGCGGGCGCACCGTCGATGCTACCGGCGCGGGCGCCGCGGACGATCAGCCCTGGCGGCGGTCCAGGGCCACGCCCGAGCCCGGCGTGGACTTCGCGACGAGCTTCATCTCCGCGGCGCTGGCGACCACGGACCGGTGGTCACGGGGGCTTCCGTCGTGTCGGGCCACGCCGACGCTCACCGCGACCACGGGGTGCTTGCGCAGCTCGCCGCGACGGTCCGTGGTCTCGAGCCAGCCGCGCGCGGCGTCGACCGGGTCGTAGTGCGAGAGCACCGCGGCGTCGAACTCCGCGAGTGCGAGGCGGCACAGCGGCTCGGCCTGCTCGGGCGTGCAGACCACCACGAAGTCGTCACCGCCGACGTGACCGAGGAAGGCGTCGGGCTCGCCGGTCGCGGCGACGGCGGTGAGCAGGCACCGCGACAGCAGGTGCAGCAGGTCGTCGCCGCGCAGGAAGCCGTAGGCGTCGTTGAACGCCTTGAAGTCGTCGAGGTCCACGTGGCAGACGGCGTAGGGCTGCCCGCTGGCTCCGCGGGCAGCGATCTCGCGGTCGATGCTGTGGTTGCCCGGCAGCCCGGTCAGCGGTGACGTCGCCCGCGCCTCCTGCGTGCGGCGCAGCGTCGTGCGGACGCGCGCCACGAGCTCCAGGGTGTCGAAGGGCTTGACGATGTAGTCGTCGGCTCCCGCGGTCAGCCCGACGACCTTGTCCGCCGAGAGCGCCTTCGCGGTGAGCAGGATGACGGGTACGACGCTGGTCGCGGCGTGCGAGCGCAGCCGGCGCAGGACCTCGACCCCGTCGAGGGTCGGCATCATGACGTCGAGCAGGACGAGGTCCGGCGGCTCCGCCAGCGCCCGCTCGAGGGCGGCCGCACCGTCGTGGACGACCTCGACCTCGAAGCCCTCCATCTGCAGGTTCAGCTCGACGAAGCGCGCGATGTCGGCGTCGTCGTCGGCGACCAGGATGCGGCTCACCCGGTCTGGTCCAGCACCTTCTGGGCGGTCTCGCGCAACGCGCGGACCATGCGGTCGGGGTCGTCGGCGCGGTAGACGGCGGTGCCGGCGACGAACACGTCGGCACCTGCCTCGGCGCAGCGCTCGATGGTCTCGGCGCTCACTCCCCCGTCGACCTGCAGCCACACGTCGAGGTCGCGCGACCGGATCGCCTCGCGCACCCGCCGCACCTTGGGCAGCACCTCGTCGAGGAAGGGCTGCCCCCCGAAGCCGGGCTCGATCGTCATCACGAGGACCATGTCGAGCATCGGCAGGAGGTCGGCGTAGGGCTCGATGGCGGTGTGCGGGTTGAGCGCGAGCCCGGCCCGCGCGCCGGCGGCCCGGATCGCCCGCGCGGTGCGCAGCGGCGAGACCGCGGCCTCGGCGTGGAAGGTCACCGACCCTGCGCCGGCCTCGGCGTAGGACGGTGCCCAGCGGTCGGGGTCGGCGATCATGAGGTGGCAGTCCAGCGGCAGGGTCGTCGCCTTCAGCAACGACTCGACGACCGGCAGCCCGAGCGTGAGGTTGGGGACGAAGTGGGCGTCCATGACGTCGACGTGGACCCAGTCGGCGCTGGGGATGCGCGCCACCTCGTCGGCGAGCCGGGACAGGTCGGCGTTGAGGACGCTCGGCGTCAGCTGTGCGCGCAGCGGGGTGCCCATGGTGCCGCGAGTGTAGAGAGTCCGCCCTCAGTCGGAGCGGCGCAGCACCGCGAGGTGCATCGCGTCGGTGCCGTGCCGGTGCGGCCACAGCTGGACGGCGGGGCCGGCGCCGAGGTCGGGCACACCCGGCAGCAGCGGCCGCGCGTCGAGCTGCTCCAGGCCGGGGTGGCGGCGCAGGACGTCGAGCACGGGTACGACGGTCTCGGCGAGGTGCGGCGAGCAGGTGACGTAGGCGAGCACGCCTCCGGGCCGCAGCAGCCGGACCGCGGCGTCGAGCAGCTCGCCCTGCAGCCGGGCGAGGCCGGGCAGGTCGGAGGGCTGGCGGCGCCAGCGCGCCTCGGGACGGCGTCGAAGAGCACCGAGGCCGCTGCATGGAGCGTCGAGCAGGACCCGGTCGGCGCACCCGTCGGGCAGTGGCGGCGTGCGACCGTCGGCCGTGACGACGTGCGCGACCCCGGAGCGGGCGACGAGCCGGCTGCGGTGCGGCTGCAGCTCGACCGCGACCAGCGTGGCGTCGCGCTCGGCGGCCACCGCCTCGAGCAGTGCGGCCTTGCCGCCGGGGCCGGCGCACAGGTCGACCCAGAGGCGGTCGGGGCCGTCGAGCGGGGCCGCGGCCAGCGCCAGGGCCATCAGCTGGCTGCCCTCGTCCTGGACACCTGCGGTGCCGTGGCGGACCGCGGCGACCGCGCCGGGGTCGCCCTCGTCGAGCCGCACGGCCCGCGGGCTCCACGGCCCGGCCGTGCCGCCGCTCTGCGCGACGAGCTCGTCGCGGTCCATCCGGCGGGCGACCAGGTGGACGGTCGGACGGGCGTCGTCGGCCTCGAGCAGCCGGTCGAGCTCGTCGACGTCGCCGCGCAGCGCGTCGAGGAAGGCCGAGGCGACCCAGCGCGGGTGGCTGTGGCGCAGCGCGAGGCCACCGATCCGGTCGTCGGGCGGCGACAGCTGCGCCACCCAGGCGTCGAGGTCCTGGGCCGCGACCTTGCGCAGCACCGCGTTGACGAAGCCGACCGGCCCAGCCGACAGGACCCGCCGGGCCAGGTCGACCGTCGCCGACACCGAGGCGTGGCTCGGGATCCTGGTGCGCAGCAGCTGGTGGGCGCCGAGGCGCAGCACGTCGCGCACCGGCGGGTCGACGTCGGCGAGCGGCCGGTCGACGCAGGCCTGCAGGACCGCGTCGTAGAGCCCCTGGCCGCGCAGCGCGCCGTAGGCCAGCTCGGTCGCGAGGGCGGCGTCGCGCCCCTCTATGCGGCGCTCCCGCAGCAGCCCGGGCAGCACGAGGTTGGCGTAGGCGTCCTGCTCGCGGACGGCCTTGAGCACGTCGTACGCCGCAAGGCGTGGCGGGTCGACGGCCGGCGGTCGATGCGGGCTCGCGGGGCGGTGGCGACGGGCCGGTCGCTTCGGGCCCTGCCGGTCGGGACGGGGCTGGTCGGGACGGGGCTGGTCGGAGCCCTGGTCGGGGGGCGTCATGCGAAGGCCTCCCCTGGCTCGACGCGCAGGCCGCGCACCCAGTCGGCGGCCGCCATCGCGCCCTTGCCCTCCGGCCGGACCTCGCCGAGCCGGACCGCGGTGGTGGCGGTGCCGGCGAGGTCGCCCGCCAGCTCGCCCGGGGCGAGCTGCTGGTCGGTCACGGTCACCGGGCCCAGCTTGACCCGACGGTCGCGGAAGGTGGTCCAGGCGCCGGGGGCGGGGGTGCAGGCCCGCACGACGCGGTCGACGCGCAGGGCGGGGGTGGTCCAGTCGACCCGGGCGTCCTCGACGGTGACCTTGGGGGCCAACGAGACCCCGTCCGACGACTGCGGGACACCCGTGACGGTGCCGTCCTCCAGCGCGTCGAGGGTGGCGACGAGCAGGCCGGCCCCGGCGGTCGCGAGCCGGCCGAGCAGGTCACCGGAGGTGTCGGTCGGCCGGACGGTCTCGGTGAAGACCCCGAAGACCGGTCCGGTGTCGAGGCCCTGCTCCAGCAGGAACGTCGACGCACCGGTGACCTCGTCGCCGGCGAGCAGCGCGTGCTGGACGGGGGCGGCGCCGCGCCAGGCGGGCAGCAGCGAGAAGTGCAGGTTGACCCAGCCGAGCCGCGGGATCGCGAGGACCGGTGGCGGCACCAGCGCGCCGAAGGCCACCACCGGGCAGCAGTCGGGGTCGAGGTCGCGCAGGGCGACCTGGAACGCCTCGTCGCGCGGGTGCTCCGGGGTGAGGACCGCCACGCCGTGCTGCTCGGCGAGCTGCTTCACCGGAGAGGCGGCCAGCGCGCGACCGCGCCCGGCCCGGGCGTCGGGTCGGGTGATGACCGCGACGACCTCGTGGCGGGGCGAGGCCAGCAGCGCCTCGAGGGAGGGCAGCGCGGGCGCCGGGGTGCCGGCGAAGACGAGTCTCAGGTCGCGCGCCCGAACAGCGGGTGCGGCGAGGCCTTGACGACCGGAGCCGCCTCCCCGGACCAGTCCGCGTCGCGGATCGCCTGCATGGCAGCCCGCTTGGTCTCGGCGTCGAGCCGGTCGATGAAGATCACGCCGTCGAGGTGGTCGGTCTCGTGCTGCACGCACCGGGCGAACAGGTCCGAGCCCTCCAGCGTGACGGGGTCGCCGTACTCGTTCTGGCCGTGGGCCACGACGTGCTGCTTGCGCACGCAGTCGAAGGTGAGCCCGGGCAGCGACAGGCAACCTTCCTCGCCGTCCTGCTCCTCGTCGCTCGGGAAGTGCAGGACCGGGTTGATGAGGTGACCGATGACGTCGTCGACGTCGTAGGTGAACACCCGCAGGTTGACCCCGAGCTGCGGTGCGGCCAGGCCCACGCCCGGGGCCTCGAGCATGGTGTCGGTGAGGTCCTTGACGAGGACCCGCAGCTCCTTGTCGAAGGTCGTCACGAGCTCGCTGGGGGTCCGCAGGACGGGGTCGCCGAGCAGACGGATCGGTCGCAGTGCCACGCGCTCAGGCTAGCCGCTGCGGATCGAGCTCGACCTTGACCGGCTCGCCCTTGCGGGCGCTGCGGACCGCCTGCGCGGCCTTGAGCCCGGCGGCGAGCTCGGCGCCCCGGGAGCGCGTCACCCGCAGCAGCACCCGATGGCCCCCGTCGTCGGGCACCGGACCGAGCACCTCGGCCTCGACGGGCAGCGCGGCGAGCAGGTCGTCGACGGCGGTCGCGGCACCGCTGACCGACGCCATCCGGGTGACCGGCGGGAAGCCGAGCTCGGTGCGGTCGGCGAGCTCGCGGGCGGCATGCCAGCCCGGGTCCCACCGGAGGAGCGCCTGCACCTGGGGCAGGGCCCGGTCGGCGACGACGACGACCCGACCACCGGGCCTCGCGAGCGCGGCGGCGCCGAACCACCGGCGCAGGGCCTCCTCTCCCGCGCGCAGGTCGGGGCGCGACAGCAGCGCCCAGCCGTCGAGCAGCAGCACCGCGCCGTAGCCGCCGTCGGCAACCGGCTCGGCGCCAGGGGTCGCGACCACGAGCGCGGCGTCCGCGGGGACGGTGGCGAGCACCCCGTCACGGCCGGAGGTGCGCACGGGTGTGCCGGCGAAGGCCCGGCCGAGCTCCTCGGCGGTGCGGCGGGCACCCACCACCACGGCCCGCAACGCACGGCCCTCGCAGGTCGGGCAGCGCCAGTCGCCGGCGAGGTGGCCGCACCACCGGCACGCGGCGACCGAGGTGCCCGACCCGGTGGCGAGCGGCCCCTGGCAGGCAGGACAGCGGGCGGGGGTGCGGTCGCGGGCGCAGGCCAGCGAGGGGACGTAGCCCCGCCGGGGCACCTGCACGAGCACGGGCGCGCCCTCGGCCAGCGCGGCGCGGGCAGCCGCGAAGGCGAGCCCCGGGATCCGCGCGGTCTGGGCGGCCGGGTCGCGGCCGAGGTCGTCCTCCGAGGTGCCCTCGACCCGCGGAGCGACGGCCCGCAGCGCCTCCCGGAGCGGCTCCAGCGGCCGGGCCCAACCGCTGTCGAGCAGCAGCTGGCCCTCCGCCGTGCGGGCGTGGCCGCCGACCAGCGCCGCCGCGCCCGCGAGGTGGGCCCGCAGCACGAGCAGGTCGCGCACGTGCGGGTAGGGCGAGCGGGGCTCGGCGTGGAGGTCGTCGCCGTCGTCCCAGACCGCGACGAGGCCGAGGTCGGCGACCGGCGCCCAGGCGGCGGCGCGGGTGCCGACGACGACCTTGACCTGGCCGCGGCGCACCGACAGCCAGGTGCGGTAGCGCAGCGTCGGCCCGAGGTCGGCGCGCAGCGCGGCGTGCGGGACGCCCAGGGCGTCGAGCGCCGCGGCGACCCGGTCGACGTCGCGCGCGTCCGGGACGACCAGGACCGCTCCCCTGCCGCCCGCCGCGGTGGCCTGGGCGGCCAGCGCCAGCTCGGTCGGCCAGGTCGGCCCGGGCAGCGCGGACCAGACCGCGCGGGCGGGCCGACCGGCGGCGAGCGCCTCGAGGAAGGCCGGCCCGTCGGCGTAGCGCTCCCAGGGCCCCGACTCCGGCGCGGGCGGCGCGGCAGCGGGCTCGCCCGGAGGCTCGCCCTCGACCTTGGCGTGCCGCGGCGGCAGCGCGAGCCGCACCGCGTCGTAGAGCGGAGCCGCACCGCGGTCCGCCGCCGCCCGGCACAGCGCGGCGACCTCTGCCGACAGCACCGGCTCGGGCGAGACCAGCGACTGCAGCGGGGCGAGGGAGCCCTCGTGGTCGGTGTCGTCGGTGCGCTCGAGCACGACGCCGTCGACGAGCCGGCCGGAGAACCGCACCCGCACCCGGCAGCCCGGCTCGGCGGCCGCCATCGGCTCGGGGACGGCGTAGTCGAAGGGGCGGTCGAGGTGCGCGAGACCGCTGTCGACGGCGACCCGCGCGACCGGTCGGTCGGTGGCGAGCGGCACCGCTGCGCGCGGTGCCCGACGACGCGGCGTGCCACCGAGCAGCAGCTGCTCCGCGGGCGGTGCCACAGGTTCCGTCACGGTCGCGAGGCTAGGGGGTGGCTGCGACGGGGACGGCCCGTCCTCCACAGCCTCGTTACGTCCTACGGATCGACCCCGACCAGTGCGCTCAGGTCGTAGGACGCAACGAGGGGTCGGGCTACTGCCCGGCGGCCTTCTTCAGCAGCTCGGCGCGGTCGGTCGACTCCCAGGTGAAGTCGGCGAGCTCGCGGCCGAAGTGGCCGTAGGCGGAGGTCTGCGCGTAGATCGGGCGCAGCAGGTCGAGGTCGCGGATGATCGCGGCCGGGCGCAGGTCGAAGACCTCGGTGACCGCGGCCTGCAGGACCTCGTCGTCGACCACGCCGGTGCCGAAGGTGTCGACGAACAGGCCCACCGGCTCGGCCTTGCCGATCGCGTAGGCGACCTGGACCTCGCACTTGGACGCGAGGCCCGCGGCGACGACGTTCTTCGCGACCCAGCGCATGGCGTAGGCGGCGGAGCGGTCGACCTTCGACGGGTCCTTGCCGGAGAAGGCACCGCCGCCGTGGCGGGCGTAACCGCCGTAGGTGTCGACGATGATCTTGCGACCGGTGAGGCCGGCGTCGCCCATCGGGCCGCCGATGACGAACTTGCCGGTCGGGTTGACGAGCAGGCGGTAGCCCTCGGTCTCGATGCCGAGGCCGGCGAGCTCGGGGTCGACCACGTGCTCCTTGATGTCCGGGGTGAGCAGGTTGACGATGTCGATGTCCTCGGCGTGCTGGGAGGACACGACGACGGTGTCGAGCCGGACGGGCTTGCCGTCGACGTACTCGATCGTCACCTGGGTCTTGCCGTCGGGCCGCAGGTAGGGCACGAGGCCGTCCTTGCGGACCTGGGTGAGGCGCTTGGCGAGCCGGTGCGCGAGCGCGATCGGCAGCGGCATCAGCTCGGGGGTCTCGTCGCACGCGAAGCCGAACATCAGGCCCTGGTCGCCGGCGCCCTGCAGGTCGAGCTCGTCCTGGTCGCCCTCGACGCGGTGCTCGTAGGCCTCGTCGACGCCCTGCGCGATGTCGGGGCTCTGCGCGCCGATGCTCACGCTCACGCCGCAGGACTCGCCGTCGAAGCCCTTCTTGGAGCTGTCGTAGCCGATCTCGAGGATCGTCTTGCGCACGATGTCGGCGATGTTGGCGTAGCCCTCGGTGGTCACCTCACCGGCGATGTGGACCTGGCCGGTGGTGATGAGGGTCTCGACCGCGACGCGCGACTTCGGGTCCTGCGCGAGCAGCGCGTCGAGGATGGAGTCGCTGATCGCGTCGGCGATCTTGTCCGGGTGGCCCTCGGTGACGGACTCGGACGTGAACAGACGGCCTGGCACGAGCACTCCTGGTGGTTGGGCGGATTCGCCGACAGGCTACCCGTCCTGGGTCACCGAGCCGCAGTCCACCTGGTAGGAGGCAGCGACCCGCGGGTCGTCCTGCGCGAGGCCTCGCGCCACAGCACGTCCGCTCTGCCGCAGCCCGAACCCGCTCACGGCGTACGTCGTCGACGTCACGTCGAAGGTCTCGCCGTCGTCGGAGGTGCTGCTCGTCACCAGCAGGGTGCCCTTCGCGCAGGCGAAGCCCTCGCCGTGGGTGACGGTGCCGCCGACGCCGAGCAGGGCCGGCTCGCCGCCGAGCTGGAGCGCTCCGAGCGTCGTCCCGTCGAAGCGGAACGGCGTGTAGAAGACGGTGCTCGCGCCGCGCGTGGTCTCGAGGAAGACCTCGGCGCGGCCGTCCCCGTCGACGTCCACGACGCCCTGCACCGGCGGCTCGGTGTCGGCCGTCACCGGTGCGGTGACGGTGCGGCCGCTGGTGAGCACGACCGTGAGCAGGTCCTGGGTGGCGGTGACGCGGTCCTCGCGCCCGTCGCCGTCGACGTCCCCGTCACGCGCCGGCCTGCGCACGGGGCCGCCCGGTGCCGTGGGACTCCCGGACGGGGGTAGGACGGACGGGGGTACGACGGACGGGGGTACGACGGACGGCGTCGCCGTCGGGGCGAGCGTGGCCGTGGCGGTCGCGCTGGCGCTCGGTCCGGGGACCGCGTCGCTCGCCGGGTCGTCGTCGCTGCACCCGGTGAGCAGCAGTGCTGTGACCAGCGCCCCCCTGACCGCCCTCCCCCTGAGCGCCGTCCCCCTGAGCGCCCTCCCCCTGACCGCTTGTGCGCCGTTCTCGGCGCTACAGAGCGCTCGTAGCGCCGCCAGCGGCGCACAAGCGGAAGGGGTGACGGAAGGGGTGGGGGTCACAGGCGGGGGGCGACGAGGTCCCAGACGGCGTCGGCCAGCGCGTCCTTGGACCCGAGCGGGACCTCGACGGCGGTGCCGTCCGCACCGAGGACGGTGGCGGCGTTCTGGTCGCCCTCGAAGCCAGTGGGGTGCCCGGTCTCGCCGACCTCGTTGACGACGAGCAGGTCGCAGCCCTTGGCCGCGAGCTTCGCGCGGGCGTGGTCGAGCACCGACCCGGCGTCGTCGCCGGTCTCGGCGGCGAAGCCGACCAGCACCTGACCGGGCGTGCGCGCGGCCACCAGCGCCCGCAGGACGTCGGGGTTCTGGACGAGGTCGACGGCGTGGGTGTCGGTCTTCTTGCGCTTGGTCGCGAGCCGCTCGGCCGGGCGGTAGTCGGCGACGGCGGCGGCCATCACGACCGCGTCGGCGGAGGCCGCCTCGGCGAGCACCGCGTCGTGCATCTCCACGGCGCTGGTGACCCGCAGGACCTTCACCCCGGCCGGGTCGGGGAGGGAGGCGCTCGTGACGAGCACGACCTCGGCGCCGCGGGCGGCGGCCGTGCGGGCCAGCGCGTGGCCCTGCCGGCCGCTGGAGCGGTTGCCGAGGTAGCGGACCGGGTCGAGGTGCTCGCGGGTGCCGCCCGCGGAGACCACGACCCGGCGCCCGGTCAGGTCGGGGGCGAGCACACCCCGGCGCAGGACGGCCTCGCAGGTGCGGGCGAGCTCCTCGGGCTCGGGCAGCCGGCCCTTGCCGGAGTCGGCGCCCGTCAGGCGCCCGACCGCGGGCTCGACGACGAGGACCCCGCGTGCGCGGAGCGTCGCGACGTTGGCCTGCGTCGCGGGGTGCTCCCACATCTCGGTGTGCATCGCGGGCGCCATGACGACCGGGCAGCGCGCGGTGAGCAGGACGTTGGTGAGCAGGTCGTCCGCGAGCCCGTGGGCAGCGCGGGCGAGGGTGTTGGCCGTCGCGGGGGCGACGACGACGAGGTCGGCCGCCTGGCCGATCCGGACGTGCGGGACCTCGTGGACGTCGGTCCACACGTCGGTCGCTACCGGGCGGCCGGACAGCGCGGTCCAGGTCGGCTCCCCGACGAAGCGCAGCGCGCTCTCGGTCGGGACGACGGTGACCTCGTGACCGGCCTCCGACAGCTGCCGCAGCAGCTCCACCGCCTTGTAGGCGGCGATGCCCCCGGCGACGCCGAGGACCACGCGGCTCACTAGACGACCGGGTCCGGGACCTGCTCGTGGCTCAGCAGGCCGGCGTTGATCTCGCGCAGCGCGATCGACAGCGGCTTCTCCTGGACGCCCGTCTCGACGAGGGGTCCGACGTACTCCAGGAGGCCCTCACCGAGCTGGGAGTAGTAGGCGTTGATCTGACGCGCGCGCTTGGCGGCGTAGATGACCAGGCTGTACTTGGAGTCGGTCGCGGCCAGCAGCTCGTCGATCGGGGGGTTGGTGATGCCGATCGGGTTCGCGACGGTGCCGGACAACAGGTGCTCCTCTAAGACGGGGTGATCTCCATCAAGGCTACCAGCGCGTCGGCCGCGCGCTGGAGGTCGTCGTTGACGACCACGACGTCGAACTCGTCCTCGGCGGCCATCTCGATGCGCGCCCGGTCGAGGCGCTGGCGCACCTTCGCGGGGTCCTCGGTCCCCCGGCCGACCAGCCGCCGGGCCAGCTCGTCGAACGACGGCGGGGCGAGGAAGACCAGCTGGGCGTCGGGCACGGCCGCGCGCACCTGCCGCGCGCCGTGCAGGTCGATCTCGAGCAGGGCGGACTCGCCCTCGGCGAGCCGGGCCTCGACCGGAGCACGGGGCGTGCCGTACGACGCACCCATGTGGCTGTCGTGCTCGAGCAGCTCGCCCGCGTCGACCATCCGGTCGAACTCGGCCTGGTCGACGAAGTGGTACTCGACACCGTCGGTCTCCCCCGGCCGCGGTGCCCGCGTCGTGACGCTCACCGACAGCCACACGTGCGGGTGGCGCTGCCGGACGACCGCGATGATACTGCCCTTGCCGACCCCGGACGGGCCGGCCAGCACGGTGAGTCGGGCGGTCACGAGCCGGCGAACTCCCGCTCCAGCGCCTCGCGCTGCTTGGCTCCGAGCCCCCGGACGCGCCGCGACGGGCTGATCTCGAGGCGCTCCATGATCTTCTGCGCCCTGACCTTGCCGACACCGGGCATCGCCTCGAGGACCGCGACGACCTTCATCTTGCCGACCACCTCGTCGGTCTCGCCGCTCTCGAGCACGTCGGCGAGCGAGACCCCGCTCGCCTTGAGGCGGACCTTGAGGGCGGCGCGCGCCCGACGGGCGGCGGCGGCCTTCTCGAGCGCGGCGGCGCGCTGCTCGGGCGTGAGGGTGGGCAGAGCCACCGGGGCGACCCGTCCTTTCAGGCGATGCCCCCGTCAGACGGGGGCGGGGTGGGACCGCCTGAGGGTCGATCGGGCGGACGGTGCGGCGCGAACCTAGCGACCCCGGCCCCCTGCAGGCAACGCCGGGGTGGCTGTGCGGTGACAGTCGCATCCCGGACGCAAGGCCACGACACCACCCGTTCGGGGGCTACAGCCCCCCGACGCACCCGACGAGCCAAGCGATGAGCGGTCCCTGTCCCGGGGCTCGGCAGCGAGGAGCGCACGAGTGCAGGGCGCAGCGCGCGCACGCCCGCGGGCTGCCTCGGCGTACGCCGTCGTCGTCTCGGTGGCACTGCTGGGGCTGCTCGTGTGGACGCTGCTGCCCGGGCGACCGCTGCTCGCCCGCCATGCAGTGAGCGACGCGGCCTTCGTCCTCGCGCCCGCGCTGGCGGCCTGGCAGTGCCTGCGCGCCGCCCGCGACCCCGGAGCCGCCCGGAGGGTCTGGCTGCTGCTGGGCGCGGCGTCCGTCGCCTGGGCCCTCGGCAGCGTGGCCTGGGCCGTCGACGAGCTGGTGCTGGGTCGGCTGGCGCCGTTCCCGTCCGTCGCCCATGCCTTCTACCTCGCCTACCCCGTGCTGGCTCTGCTGGGGTTGCTGGCACTTCCCCGGCTGCCCAGCGCGCGGGCGTCGCGCGCCCGCCTGGTCCTCGACGGTGTCGTGGTGGCGGCGTCCTTCCTCGTCATCGCCTGGATCGGCACGCTCGGCAACCTGGCCCGCGCCGAGGGCCAGCCCGTCGCGGAGGCCCTGGCCCTCGCCTTCCCTGTGCTCGACGTGCTCACCGCGGCCGTCGTCGTGGTCGTGCTCGACCGGGTCCGGGGCGGGTGGCGGCACCCCGGCTCGCTCGCGGCGCTCGGCGTGGCCGGCGTCGCGATGACCGACGGTCTCTACGCCGCGCTGGCGGGTGCCGGCGCCTACACCACGGGCGGCCCGCTCGACGTCGCGTGGCCGCTGTCGTTCGCGCTGATCGCCGTCGCCGCCCGCAGGCCGGCGACGGCGGGACCCGACCTCAGCCGCGTGTCGCATCGGCTGCTCCCCTGGCTGCCGGCTGCTGTCGCCGCCGCGACCCTCGTCGCGAGCGGCCGGCTGCTGCACGGCCTCGACCCGGTCCTGGCGGCGCTCACCCTCACGCTGGCCGGCTCGCTCGTCGCCCGCCAGCAGCTGCTCGCCAGCGAGAACGCCGTACTGCACGTGTCGCTCGAGGAGAAGGTCCGCGAGCGCACCGAGGAGCTGCTCCAGTCGCGCGACCGCGAGCGGCGACGCGCTCGCACCGACTCCCTGACCGGCCTGCCCAACCGCGAGGCGCTCACCGAGCAGCTCACCGCTGCCGTCGCCGCAGTCCGCCCGGGTCACCTGCTCGGTGTGGTGCTGCTCGACCTCGACGGCTTCAAGCAGGTCAACGACGGCTTCGGCCACGACGCCGGCGACGTCCTCCTGCAGGCCGCGGCCGGGCGGCTGCGCTCAGCGGTCCGCGACGACGCCGTGCTCGCCCGGATGGGAGGCGACGAGTTCGCCGTCTTGCTGCCCGACTTGCGCACGCCAGCAGACGTCGAGGCAGTGGCGCGACGGCTCGTCGCGGCGTTGGCCCCACCACTGCTCGTCGGACCTCTCGAGGTCGTCCTCGGGGCCTCTGCCGGCACCGCGGTCGCCGAGACCTCCGACGTCATCGGCGTCCACCTGCTCCGCGACGCAGACACCGCGATGTACGCCGCGAAGGAGTCCGGCAACGGCGTCACGGCCTTTGCGCCCGGCATGCACGTCGCCGTGCGCGAGAGCCTCGAGCTCGAGGCCGACCTGCGGGTGGCACTGCGTGAGGGTCAGCTGCAGGTGCACTACCAACCGGTGGTCGACCTCGCCGCCGACCGGGTCGCCGGCTTCGAGGCGCTCGCCCGCTGGACGCACCCGCTGCGCGGAGCGGTCTCCCCTGCCGACTTCGTGCCGGCCGCGGAGCGCTCGGGCCTGGTCGTCGAGCTGGAGCGGCTCGTGCTCGACATCGCCTGCGCCCAGCTCGCGACGTGGCGGCGCACCTCCCCGGGCCTCACCGTCGCCGTCAACGTCAGCGCCAGGCACCTGCGCGAGCGGGACTACCTCGACACGGTCCTGTCGGCGCTGGTCCGGCACGGCCTCCCGCCCTCGGCGCTCGTCCTCGAGGTCACCGAGAGCCTGCTCTTCCACGACGACGACCACGTCCGCGAGGTGCTGGAGCGCCTCCACACCGCTGGGATCGGTCTGGCCCTGGACGACTTCGGGACCGGCTACAGCTCGCTGTCGCGCCTCGCGTCGTACCCCTTCGACACGCTCAAGATCGACCGTGCCTTCGTCGCCTCGCTCGACGCCGACCCGAGCGCCCCGGTGCTGGTCGCGACGGTGGCACTGGCCCGCGGGCTCGGCATGTCGGTCGTCGCGGAGGGCGTCGAGACCGAGGCCCAGCTGGACTTCCTCCGGGCCCAGGGCTGCGAGCACGCCCAGGGCTACCTGCTGTCGCGCCCCGGCCCGGCCGCGTTGGTCGCAGGGGTGATCGGGCGGTCCCTGCTGCCCGTCCCGCGGTCGGCGTCGGACGTGCCGGTGGTCGGGAGCTGACCGGAGCTAGACGAGGCTCTCGGCGATCTCGCGCGCGGCGGCACCGACATCGGGCGCGCCCGTGATGGGCCGGCCGATGACGAGCAGGTCGGCGCCGTCGGCGAGCGCCTGCTGCGGCGTGGCCACCCGCGCCTGGTCGCCGATGTCTGCGCCCACCGGTCGCACCCCGGGGGTGATGAGCACGATGCCCGGGCCGACCTCGGCGCGCACCAGCGCGACCTCCTGCGGCGAGCAGACCAGCGCGCCCGCGCCGGCTCCCACCGCGAGGGCAGCCAGCCGGCGGACCGCGTCGGTGGGCGGGCCCGCGAGGCCGACCGCGGCGAGGTCGTCGGCCGACATCGAGGTGAGGACCGTGACGGCCGCGATGGTGACGTCGGGCGCTGCCTCGACCGCGGCCCGGACCATGTCGGCGCCACCGCTGGCGTGGACCGTGAGATAGGTCGGCCGCAGCGCGGCGACGCTGCGGGCAGCCCCGGCGACGGTGTTGGGGATGTCGTGGAGCTTGAGGTCGAGGAAGAGCCCGGTCTCGCCACGGACCGCGTCGACGGCCTCGGGTCCGATCCGGCAGAACAGCTCCAGGCCGACCTTCACGACGCTGACGTGGGGAGCCACCTCCTTGGCCCAGCGGGTCGCGGTGTCGAGGTCGGGCGCGTCGAGCGCGACCGCGATCGGGGCCTGTCCCATCACGCCTCCACGGGCAGGTCGCCCACCGGGTCGGGGTCCTCGGGCACGTGCAGGTCCGGCGGCCGGTGGGCATGGCCGACGGCGTCGGAGAGCGAGGCGAAGCCGCGCGCGTGCAGCGCCTGCGCGAGCTCGTGCAGGACCCGCACCGGGGCGGTCGGGTCACCGAAGACGGTGGTGCCGACGCTGACGGCCGACGCGCCGGCGAGCACGAACTCCAGGGCGTCGAGGCCGGTGCGGATGCCGCCCATCCCGAGGATCGGCAGCTCGGGCAGGGCCTGGTGGATCTGCCAGACGCAGCGCACCGCGACGGGGCGGATCGCGGGGCCGGACAGGCCGCCGGTAACGCCACCGAGTGCGGGGCGCATCGTGACCGGGTCGATGACCATGCCGAGCAGGGTGTTGATGACCGAGACGCCGTCGGCGCCCGCGTCGCGGACCGACCGCGCGATGTCGACGATCGAGGTGACGTCGGGGCTGAGCTTGGCGAAGATCGGCACCTTCGGGTCGTTGAAGGCGCGCCGGACCGCATGGACCACGGCGGCGGCGGCAGACGGGTCGCAGGCGAACACCTGTCCGCGGTCCTCGACGTTGGGGCAGCTGATGTTGACCTCGATCATCGACAGCCCCTGCCGGCCGCGCAGCTTGGCGGCCAGCTTGGCGTAGTCGTCGATCGAGCCACCCGCGATCGACACGACCGCGCGGGCGCCCTGCTGGGCGAGCCACGGGAGGTCCTTGTCGAGGAAGGCGTCGATGCCGGGGCCCTGCAGCCCGATCGAGTTGAGCATGCCGCTCGGGGTCTCAGCCATCCGCGGCGTCGCCCGACCTGCCCGCGGCGCGAGCATGATCGACTTCGTGACGATGCCACCGAGGGCGCTGACCGGGAAGAACTGGTCGAGCTCCTGGCCGGCGGCGGCGCAGCCCGAGGCCGTGAAGACCGGGTTCGGGAAGGTCGCCCCGGCGAGCCGGGTGGTCAGGTCGACGTCGGCGAGGGCCGCGACCTCGTCGGACCGGATGGTGAGGATGGTGTCCGCCATCAGTGCGCCACTCCCGACCCGACTGCGTCCACGGGCACCGTGCCCACGTCGTCCCACCGGACGCGGTCCCCGAGGAAGACCGGTCCCTCCACGCACGAGCGGACCATCCGGGTCTGCCCGTCGTCGCCGACCACCGGCAGCACGCAGGTCATGCAGACCCCGATCCCGCAGGCCATCGACTCCTCCACCGCGACCTGCGCCGGGATGCCGCGCTCGGCGGCCAGCTCCGACACCGCCCGCAGCATCGCCATCGGGCCGCAGGCGTAGACGACCTCCGCACCGGTGCGGTCGAGGACCCCAGGCAGGACGTCGGAGACCCGGCCCCGCTCCCCCACCGAGCCGTCGTCGGTCGTGACCGCGATCGAGGCCGCCATCCGCTTGGCGTCGAGCTGGCCGAAGAGCCGGTCGCCCGACCCCGCCCCGAGGACGAAGTCGACCCGGCAGCCGCGATCGCGCAAGGCCGTCGCCAGCGGCAGCAGCGGCGCGCTGCCGTAGCCGCCGCCGACGAGCGTCGCCGTCACCGGCTGGGTGGGCATGCGGAAGGGCTTGCCGAGCGGGCCCACGATGTCGATCTTGTCCTGCGGGCGCTGGCGCGCGAGCCACGCGGTGCCCTTGCCGTGAACGGCGAAGACGAACTCCACGGTGCCGCCGTAGACGCCGCGCTCCTTGACGTCGTAGACCGCGAAGGCCCGGCGCAGCAACATCGAGGACTCCGGCCCGCCGACCTGCACGGCGATGAAGTGACCGGGCTTGGTCAGCTCGGCGATGCCGGGCGCGACGACCGTCATCGCGTGGTAGGCACCGACCTTGCGGATCGACAGGACCTCGGCCTGCACCTGGACCGGCATCAGCTGGCTCCCCTCTGGGCGGCTGTCGAGGCCGCGAGCGCGGCGTGGTGCTCCTGCAGGGAGCGCACCCCGATGTCGCCACGCACCAGGGCCTCGATGCCCTGCACGCAGGCCGCCGCTCCCTGGATCGTGGTGATGCACGGGATGCCGCGGGTCACCGCGGCGGTGCGGATCTCATAGCCGTCGAGGCGGGCCCCGACGCCGAAGGGCGTGTTGAAGATGAGGTCGACCTCGCCGGCCAGCACCATCGGCACGACGTCGTCACCGAGCCCGTGGGAGTGCTTGCCGACGACGCGGGCAGTGACGCCGTTGCGCCGCAGCACCTCGGCCGTGCCCTCGGTCGCGAGGATCTCGAAGCCGAGGTCGGCCAGCCGCTTCACCGGGAAGACCATCGCGCGCTTGTCGCGGTTGGCCACGCTGACGAAGACCCGCCCCTTGGTCGGGAGGTCTCCGTAGGCGGCGGTCTGGCTCTTCGCGAAGGCCGTGCCGAAGACCTCGTCGATACCCATGACCTCGCCGGTCGACTTCATCTCCGGGCCGAGCACCGTGTCGGTGCCGCGGAACCGGCCGAACGGCAGCACCGCCTCCTTGACGCTGATCGGCGCGTCGAGCGGCATGTGGCCGCCGTCGCCGGTCGGCGGCAGCAGCCCCTCCACGCGCAGCTCGGCGATCGTCGCGCCGAGCATGACGCGGGCGCAGGCCTTCGCGAGCTGCACCGCGGTCGCCTTGCTCGTGAAGGGCACGGTGCGGGAGGCGCGCGGGTTGGCCTCCAGCACGTAGAGCACGTCGTCCTTGAGGGCGTACTGCACGTTGAGCAGGCCGCGCACCCCGACGCCGCGGGCGATGACCTCCGTCGAGGTCCTGATGCGCTCGAGGTCGGCCCGGCCGAGGGTGATCGGCGGCAGGGCGCACGCGGAGTCACCGGAGTGGATGCCGGCCTCCTCGATGTGCTCCATCACGCCGCCGAGGTAGAGCTCGGTGCCGTCGTAGAGCGCGTCGACGTCGATCTCGATGGCGTCCTCGAGGAAGCGGTCGACGAGCACGGGAGTGTCCGGACCCACGATCGTGCTGCGGTCCATGTAGTCGCGCAGCATCTCGTCGCTGTAGACGATCTCCATGCCGCGCCCGCCGAGGACGTACGACGGACGCACGAGCACGGGGTATCCGACGTCGGACGCGACCCGGGCCGCGTCGTCGTAGGACGTCGCCATGCCGCTCTTGGGCGACGGCAGGCCGCCGTCCGTCATGACCCTGCCGAAGGCGTCGCGGTCCTCCGCGAGGTGGATGGCCTCGGGGCTGGTGCCGACGATCGGGACGCCGCAGTCCTTGAGCTCCTGAGCCAGCCGCAGCGGCGTCTGGCCGCCCAGCTGGACGATCACGCCCACCAGCTCTCCCCCGCCGGCACGGGCGCTGTCGCGCTCGGCCTCGACGACCTCGAGGACGTCCTCCACGGTGAGCGGCTCGAAGTAGAGCCGGTCGCTCGTGTCGTAGTCCGTCGACACGGTCTCGGGGTTGCAGTTGACCATCACGGTCTCGAAGCCCGCGTCGCGCAGGGCGAAGGAGGCGTGCACGCAGGCGTAGTCGAACTCGATGCCCTGGCCGATGCGGTTCGGGCCGCTGCCGAGGATGAGCACCTTGCGCTTGGCCGACGGCGCGACCTCGGTCTCCTCGTCGTAGGAGGAGTAGTGGTACGGCGTCTCGGCGGCGAACTCCGCGGCACAGGTGTCGACGGTCTTGTAGACCGGCCGCACCCCGAGGTCGTGGCGCAGCCGGCGCACCTCCTGCTCGGTGACCCCGCGGACCGCGGCGATCTGCTGGTCGCTGCAGCCCATCCGCTTCGCCCTGCGCAGCAGGGGCTCGGTCAGCTCGCCGACCTCGAGCTCGGCACGCAGCTCGGTGATCGACAGGATCTGGTCGAGGAACCACGGGTCGATCTTGGTGGCCTCGAAGACCTCCTCTGCCGTGGCGCCGAGCCGGAAAGCCAGCTCGACCTGGTGCAGGCGCCCGTCCGTGGGCGTGCGGATCGCCTGGAGCACCTGCTCCTTGGAGAGGTCCGGGTCGCTGCCGGTCCAGAAGCCGCTCGGGGTCTGCTCCAGCGAGCGCATCGCCTTCTGCAGGGCCTCGACGAAGGACCGGCCGATGCTCATGGCCTCGCCGACGCTCTTCATCGTCGTCGTCAGCTCGGGGTCGGTGCCCGGGAACTTCTCGAAGGCGAACCGCGGGATCTTCACCACGACGTAGTCCAGCGTCGGCTCGAAGGAGGCCGGCGTCTCGCGGGTGATGTCGTTGGGGATCTCGTCGAGGGTGTAGCCGATCGCGAGCTTGGCCGCGATCTTCGCGATCGGGAAGCCGGTGGCCTTGGACGCCAGGGCGCTCGACCGCGAGACGCGGGGGTTCATCTCGATGACGATGATGCGGCCGTCCTCGGGGTTGACCGCGAACTGGATGTTGCAGCCGCCGGTGTCGACGCCGACGGCCCGGATCACGTCGATCGAGATGTCGCGCAGCTTCTGGTACTCGCGGTCGGTGAGCGTCATCGCCGGGGCGACGGTGATCGAGTCGCCGGTGTGGACACCGAGCGGGTCGAGGTTCTCGATGGAGCAGACGACCACGACGTTGTCGTTGCGGTCGCGCATGAGCTCCAGCTCGTACTCCTTCCAGCCCAGGATCGACTCCTCGAGGAGCACCTCGGTGGTGGCGCTGGCGTGCAGGCCGCCGCCGCCGATCCTGCGCAGGTCGGCCTCGTCGAAGGCGACGCCGCCGCCGGCCCCGCCCATCGTGAACGAGGGCCGCACGACCACCGGGTAGCCGAGGTCCTCGACCGCGACGAGCAGCTCCTCCATCGTGTGGCAGACCGCGGAACGGGCCGACTCCGCACCGATCGACTCGACGACCTCCTTGAAGGCCTGCCGGTCCTCGCCCTTGCGGATCGCCTCGACGTCGGCCCCGATGAGCTCGACGCCGTAGCGCTCCAGGACACCGCTGGCGTGCAGCGCCATCGCGGCGTTGAGGGCGGTCTGCCCGCCGAGGGTCGGGAGCAGGGCGTCGGGGCGCTCGCGCTCGATGACCTTCGCGACGTACTCCGGGGTGATCGGCTCGATGTAGGTCGCGTCGGCGAACTCCGGGTCGGTCATGATCGTCGCCGGGTTGCTGTTGATCAGCGTGACGCGCAGGCCCTCCGCCTTCAGCACGCGGCAGGCCTGGGTGCCGGAGTAGTCGAACTCGGCGGCCTGCCCGATGAGGATCGGCCCCGACCCGATCACCAGGACGTGCTTGAGGTCGTCGCGCTTAGGCACGGGCTGCGCCCTTCGTGTGGTCGGCCATCAGGTCGCAGAAGCGGTCGAACAGGTAGCTCGCGTCGTGCGGGCCGGCGGCGGCCTCCGGGTGGTACTGCACGGAGAAGGCCGTGAGCCGACCGTCGCGGCGCAGCTCGAGGCCCTCGACCACGTCGTCGTTGAGGCAGACGTGGCTGACGGCGGCCTCGCCGTAGGGCGTCGTGGTCGACCCCTCGCGCGGCGCGTCGACCGCGAAGCCGTGGTTGTGCGCGGTGACCTCGACCTTGCCGGTGGTGAGGTCCATGACCGGCTGGTTGATGCCGCGGTGGCCGTAGCCGAGCTTGTAGGTGCCGAAGCCCAGTGCCCGGCCGAAGAGCTGGTTGCCGAAGCAGATCCCGAAGTAGGGCATCCCCTCGGCGAGCAGCTCCGAAAGGACGCTGACGTCGTAGGTCGCGGGGTCGCCCGGACCGTTGCTGAAGAACAGCCCGTCGGCGCCGACCGCGCGGATGTCGGCGGCCGTCGCGCTGGCGGGCAGCACGTGCACCTCGATGCCGCGCTCGCTCATCATCCGCGGGGTGTTGGTCTTGATGCCGAGGTCGACCGCCGCGACGGTGAAGCGCCTGTCACCCACTGCAGGCACGGTGTACGCCGCTGCCGTCGAGACCTCGCCGCACAGGTCGGCGCCGGCCATCTGCGGGCTGGCCAGGACCCGGTCGAGCGCGTCGTCGGGGACGTCGCCGGAGAAGATGCCGACGCGCATCGCGCCGCGGTCGCGCAGGTGCCGGGTGAGGGCCCGGGTGTCGATGCCGCTGATGCCGACGACGCCCTGGTCGCGCAGGGCGTCGTCGAGCGAGCCGGTGCTGCGCCAGTTGGAGGCGATGCGGGAGGGCTCGCGCACGACGTAGCCCGCGACCCAGATGCGGCTGCTCTCGGGGTCCTCGAGGTTGACGCCGGTGTTGCCGATCTGGGGCGCGGTCATGACGACGACCTGCCGGTGGTAACTCGGGTCGGTGAGCGTCTCCTGGTAGCCCGTCATGCCGGTGTTGAAGACGGCCTCGCCGAAGGTCTCGCCGACGGCGCCGTAGGCCTCGCCGCGGAACGTGCGGCCGTCCTCGAGGACCAGCACAGCGGGGGTGGTCGTCATGAGGCGGTCTCCTCGAGAGGCAGCAGGGCGGTGATCGCGTCGGCGAGGCGGCGGTGCTGGGTGTGGTCGTCAGCGCGGATGCCGCTGGTCAGGGTGCGCTCGCCGAGCCGCCAGCTGACGAGCAGCAGGCCGCCGGCGCCCATCACCTTGCCGGCGAGCTTGTCACCGACCTCGGCGCCCACGACCGCGGTGAGCGGCAGGTAGAGCTCGGGCAGCCGCTCGCGCAGCACGTGCAGGCCGTCGACGGTGAGCACGACCTCGCAGGTGGAGCGATCCGACAGCCGGTGCACGGCGACCCGGTCGAGCCAGTCCCCGCTGACGACGGTGCCGACGAACAGCCCCGGGGTGGCGCCGACGACGACCCCGCCGCGGACCTCGGGCGGCGCGGGCGGAGCGGGCAGGTCGGCCTGGCGGCGCTGGCGGCCGCGCCAGCCCTTGAGCATGAGGGCGTAGACGGCGACCGCGAAGAGCAGCGTGCCCAGCGTCAACGCGACCCGGTCGGCACTCACCCGTCAGGCCGGCTTGCCGTCGAGGACGGTCGGGGTGCCGCGCAGGAAGGTCGCGCGCACCGACACCGGCAGCTCCCGGCCGGCGAAGGGGGTGTTGCGGCTGCGGCTGGCCGACTGGGCGGGGTCGACGGTCCAGGCCGCGCCGGTGTCGACGAGCACCAGGTGGGCGGGCTCGCCGACCGCGAGCGGCCGGCCGTGGCCCTCGAGCCGCCCGATCCGCGCGGGGGTCTCCGACATGCGGGCCGCGACCTGGCGCCAGGTGAGGCGGCCCGGGACGACCATCGTCTCCGCCACGATCCCGAGGGCGGTCTCGAGGCCGGTCATGCCCATGGCCGCGGCGCCCCACTCCGCCTCCTTGTCCTCCAGCGCGTGGGGGGCGTGGTCGGTCGCGACCGCGTCGATGGTGCCGTCGGCGAGGGCCTCGCGCAGCGCGTCGACGTCGTCCTGGGTGCGCAGCGGGGGGTTGACCTTGAAGACCGGGTCGTAGGAGCAGGCCCGCTCGTCGGTGAGGACGAGGTGGTGCGGGGTGACCTCGGCGGTGACGTCCCAGCCCTTGCCCTTGGCCCAGCGGATGAGCTCGACCGAGCCGGCGGTGGAGACGTGGCAGACGTGCAGCCGACTGCCGACGTGGGCGGCCAGCAGGCAGTCGCGGGCGATGATCGCCTCCTCGGCGACCGCGGGCCAGCCGGTGAGGCCGAGGCGGGAGGACCAGACGCCCTCGTTCATCTGCGCGCCGACGGTGAGCCGCGGCTCCTGCGCGTGCTGGGCGATGACGCCGTCGAAGGCCTTGACGTACTCCAGCGCCCGGCGCATGAGGGAGGCGTCACTGACGCACTTGCCGTCGTCGGAGAAGACCCGGACCCGGGCGGCGCTGTCGGCCATCGTGCCGAGCTCGGCCATCTCCTCGCCGGCGAGGCCGACGGTGACCGCACCGACGGGCGCGACGTCGCAGTGGCCGGCCTCCTGGCCGAGCCGCCAGACCTGCTCGACGACACCCGCGGTGTCGGCGACCGGGTCGGTGTTGGCCATGGCGTGGACGGCGGTGAAGCCACCGAGGGCCGCGGCCAGGGTGCCGCTCTCGACGGTCTCGGCGTCCTCGCGACCCGGCTCGCGCAGGTGGGTGTGCAGGTCCACCAGTCCCGGCAGCAGGACCGCGCCGGCTCCGGCGTAGGACTGGCTGTCGCCGGCCGACAGGCCGGGGCCGATCTCGGCGATGCGGCCGTCGACGACGCGCACGTCGACGGCGGGGCCCTCGCCGTAGGGGACGACGTCGCGGATCAACCAGCTCACTGCTCGGCTCCGATCGCGGGCTCGGCTCCGCCGAGCAGCAGGTAGAGGACGGCCATCCGGACGGACACGCCGTTGGCGACCTGGTCGACGATCGTCGAGCGCAGGCCGTCGGCGACCTCGGAGGCGATCTCCATGCCGCGCACCATCGGGCCGGGGTGCATGACGATGGCCTCGTCGGAGAGCTTCCTCACCCGGTCGAGGTCGAGGCCGTAGCGGCGGGAGTACTCCCGCGCGGAGGGGAAGTAGGCGGCGCCCATGCGCTCGCGCTGGACGCGCAGCATCATCACGACGTCGCTCTTGGGCAGCACGGCGTCGAGGTCGTAGGAGACCTCGCAGGGCCAGGCCCCGACGCCGACCGGCAGCAGGGTCGGCGGGGCGACGAGGGTGACCTCGGCGCCGAGGGTCGCGAGCAGCAGGACGTTGGAGCGCGCCACCCGGCTGTGCAGGATGTCACCGACGATCGTGACCCGCAGGCCCTCGAGGCGGCCGAGCCGCTGGCGCATCGTGTAGGCGTCGAGCAGCGCCTGGGTCGGGTGCTCGTGGGTGCCGTCGCCGGCGTTGATGACCGAGCCCTTGATCCAGCGGCTGAGGTTGACCGGGGCGCCGGACCAGGAGTGGCGGATGACGACGGCGTCGCAGCCCATCGCCTCGAGCGTCAGCGCGGTGTCCTTGAGGGTCTCGCCCTTCGACACCGACGAGCCCTTGGCGGCGAAGCCGATCGTGTCGGCGGACAGCCGCTTGGCCGCGAGGTCGAAGCTCATCTTGGTGCGGGTCGAGTCCTCGAAGAACAGGTTGACCACGGTGCGGCCGCGCAGGGTCGGCAGCTTCTTCACCGAGGCGCGCTCGATGAGGTCGGCGAGCTCGCTCGCGGTGTCGAGAACGAGCAGGGCGTCGTCGCGGGTGAGGTCGGCGGCCGACAGCAGGTGGCGCTTCACCGGGGGTCCCCTGCCGTCGACCCTGACATCGACGCCGCCGGGCCCAGCAGCACGCCGTCGCGCCCGTCGGTCTCGGTCAGCAGCACGTGGACGGTCTCCTTGAGCGAGGTCGGGATGTTCTTGCCGACGTAGTCGGCGCGGATCGGGAGCTCTCGGTGGCCGCGGTCGACCAGCACCGCGAGCTGCACGGCGCGCGGCCGGCCGAGGTCGGCCAGCGCGTCGAGCGCCGCCCGGATCGTGCGGCCGGAGAAGAGCACGTCGTCGACGAGCACGACCAGCTTGCCGTCGACGCCCGAGACCGGGACGTCGGTCTCCTCGAGCGCGCGGGGGCTCTTCAGCCGCAGGTCGTCGCGGTACATCGTGACGTCGAGCGCGCCGCTCGGGACGCTCACGCCCTCGAAGGCCTGCATGCGCGCGGCGAGGCGCGCGGCGAGCAGCGGCCCGCGGGTCGGGATACCGAGCAGGACGACGTCGGCGCCTCCGCCGGTCTTCTCCAGCAGCTCGTGGGCCATCCGGTCCAGCACGCGCTGCACGTCGGAATCGCCGAGGACGGGCTTGGCGGCGGCGGGATCCCCGGTGACCGGGCGCGCGCGGGTCTCGTCAGCCGTCACCGGCCGGACCTCCTTCCCCGCCTCACGGGACGGGCTCGGTGGAAGCTCAGCCACGACGGTACCCCAAGGAGACGGCACCCCCCGCGGGCGGCACGTCACGTCACCGTCCGTGCTTGACCTTGACGGCAAGGTGGCCGTACCGTCACTCGCTGTAGTCAGGCGAGGCTGTGACGCCGCGGGGACCACGGTCACCACGACTCCGGCGCCCTCGGGCGCCAGGGTCGACCCCCCGGTCGAGCTAGTGGTGAGACCGACGCCGAGCACGTTGCGTCCGTCCTCATGCACCCTTGGAGTCCCCCAGTGACCGACTACGCCAAGGCCCTCGGGTCCCGACTGCGTGCCATCCGCACCCAGCAGGGCCTGTCCCTGCACGGTGTCGAGGAGAAGAGCCAGGGCCGCTGGAAGGCTGTCGTCGTCGGCTCCTACGAGCGCGGCGACCGCGCCGTCACGGTCCAGCGGCTCTCGGAGCTCGCGGACTTCTACGGCGTCCCCGTCGGCGAGCTGCTGCCCGAGGGTCACCTCGCCGCCGCGGCCAACGAGCCGGCCGCGCGCATCATCATCGACCTCGAGCAGCTCTCGCAGGTGCCGGCTGACAAGGCTGCCCCGCTCGCCCGCTACGCCGCGACGATCCAGAGCCAGCGCGGTGACTACAACGGCCGGGTGCTGTCGATCCGCCAGGAGGACCTGCGCTCGCTCGCGGTCATCTACGACGCCTCGCCCTCCGCCCTCACCGAGCAGCTCATCGGCTGGGGCGTGCTTTCCTCCGACGCCCGGCGGGCCGTCGAGGTCTAGGACTGCACCACCTGCCGTACGGCGGGACCGCGCGGCAACCCTGTGCCTCGCGCTCCCGCCGTACTGCTGTCCGGGGACCTGCTGTCCGGGCTCAGACCGAGAGCGAGGGCTTGAGCTGGAGCAGCCGGGCCAGCAGGCCGTTGACGAAGCCGGCCGACTCGTCGGTCGACAGCGACCCGGCGAGCTCGACCGCCTCGCTCACCGCGACCGCGTCGGGCACGTCGTCGCGCCACAGCAGCTCGTAGGTGCCGATGCGCAGGACCGCGCGGTCCACTGCGGGGAAGCGCTCGAGCGTCCAGTCCTCGGCGGCGTAGGTCGAGAGCAGCTCGTCGATGCGCTCGCGGTGGGCGACGACGCCCTCGACGAGCTCCACGGCGTACTCCGGGACCGGTGGGTCGGACTGCGCCAGCCGCTCCTTGAGGGTGGCGATCGGGTCGCCGTCACGCTGGTCGGCCTCGTAGAGGACGTCGAGCGCGCGCTTGCGGGCCTTGCTCCGAGCGCCCACTACTTCTCGTTGACCCGACCCAGGTAACGACCGTCGCGGGTGTCCACCTTGATCTTCTCGCCAGTCGTGAGGAACAGCGGGACCGCGATCTCGGCACCGGTCTCGAGGGTGGCGGGCTTGGTGCCGCCGGTCGAGCGGTCGCCCTGCAGGCCCGGGTCGGTGTGAGCCACGATGTACTCCGCCGACACCGGCAGCTCGACGTAGAGCGCCGCGCCCTCGTGCATGGCGACGATGACGTTCATGCTCTCGAGCAGGTAGTCCTTGCCGTCACCGAGCGTCGTCTCCGGCACGTAGACCTGGTCGAAGGTGTCGCTGTCCATGAAGACGTAGTCGGTGCCCTCCTTGTAGAGGTAGGACATGTCGCGCTTGTCGACCTGCGCGATCTCGACCTTGGTGCCGGCGTTGAAGGTCTTGTCGACGACCTTGCCGCTGACGACGTTCTTCAGCGTGGTGCGGACGAAGGCACCGCCCTTGCCGGGCTTGACGTGCTGGAACTCGTTGACGGCCCACAGGCCGTTGTCGAGCTGGAGCACCATGCCGTTCTTAAGGTCGTTCGTGGTCGCCATGAGCAGCGAGTCTAGTCAGGCTCGCGCCCTCGCTCGCCCGACGCGCCTCACCTCGCAGGGCGGTGGATGGCGTACGACGCGACGCGGCCGTCCGCGAGCCCGACCTGCCCGGCGAGCGGACCCGCGTCGACGGGTGCGAGCCGCTGCCGGTCGAGCGCGAGCACGGCCTGCACGACGACCGTCAGCGCCGCCGCGTCGTCGGCCCCGAGGTCGTGCGGCCCGTCCGCGTCGGAGGCGATCCAGGCGGGGTGCAGCGCGTCGTCGGCGGGCCACCCGTAGCGCAGCGCCTTCTGCGCGAAGACGGCCGGTACCTCGTGGCGCGCGTCGAGGAAGAGCAGCAAGGTGCCGTCGGGTGCCCTGCCGGGCTCCAGGGACAGGTCCGCGGGCAGCACCTTTCCGCGGTAGACCGCGAGACCGTGCTGGATGCCCGACGCGCCCATGACGACCGCGACGTAGGACGCCGCGGTCCCTTCGATCTCGAGGTCCACCCTCACATGGACCGCGTCGCTCCAGCGCTCCCACGGACAGGCCAGCGCGAAGGCGCGGCTGGCCTGGACCAGCACGATCCACTCGTCGGCCGACGGCGGCTCATCGGGCTGCGCGCGTCCCGAGAGATGACCCAAGAGCCCGTCGAAGACCTCCTCGGCTTCGAGCATCTGCCCGGCCTCGATCAGCTCGGGCTCCAGCCCGGCCGTCTTCACTGCGAGGCGGACCGCGTCGCCAGTGTCGAGCAGGAAGACGACTCGGCTCGGCGGCGCCGGGGGGAGCTCAGCAGCAGGCAGCGTCAGGGCTCGGTCGAAGGCCCCGGCGAGCGCGATGTCCTCGGTCGGGCCAAGGGATACACCCAGCACCAGCCCGGTCTCGGCGTGCAGCACCACGGCAGCGGACAGCTGCGACTCCCCCGGGACGCGGACCTCCTCGCTGACGTCCCGCAGGAGCACCATCCACGTCCGCCCGAGATCTCTCACCCGCGCAGTCTGTCAGGGCTACGGGAGGAGGGTGAACGCCTCGACATGCCGTGGGCGCACGACGGCAAAGTCACGGTGGTTCAGTGTTGCGAGCTCAGCGAGGCCGAGGTTCTCGGCCACTGTGACGATGCTGGCATCGACGAAACCCAGCCCGAGATCGGCGTACTGCGCAACCAGCTCGGCACAGCGCACGTAGTCGTCCTGCGTGAGGTCCAGGACCCGCACTGTGCCTGAGGTGATCAGACGCAGGAAGCGCACTTCGGCATCGCTGCCAAGCCGCGACTCGAGCAACCACGCCGTCTCCGGCACGACGGGCACTGGCACGGCGAGCTGTCCACGATGGGCACGGATCAATCCGGCACAGACGTGGTGCTGCGGCTCATCCGTGTCGGCCGCAGACAGCAGTACCCCCGTGTCGCACAGCAGAACGCCCCGCGCAGTCACAACCCTTACTCAGCGCGACGAGCCGCAAGAGCTGCCCGAACGCCGTGGAGGTCGAGAGGACTGCGGTCCCCGGAAGCACCACTACCGAGAAAGCTCTCCAGAGGATCGGCCTCGGTGTCGTTCGCAAGCCCTTGCGCCACGAGCTCGGCAGCGACCTGCCCCACGTCCACCCCACGAGCCGCCGCAGCCGCCGCGAGCGGCGCAGCCAGCTCGTCCGGAAGGTGCACCGTGATCGTCACGCTGTCAGCGTAAGTCGTCGGGAGGCTACGGGCCAGCACGCATGGCGGCGACCGTCAGGCGTCCGGGACGACGGCAGGGGTCATCCAGCCGCCGAGCCGCTCGGCCAGCTCGGGGACGTCGACGTCACCGAGCGCCACGGCCCGCAGCACCTTCAGCGCCTCCTCGTCGTCGACCTGCACCGGGGCGCCGTTGGCCGCGCAGAACAGCCGGGTGGCGACCCAGGCGAGCCGCTTGTTGCCGTCGGCCAAGCCCTTGCTCGTCGTCAGCGACACGAGCAGCGCGGCGGCCTTCTCGCCGAGGCTCGGGTAGACGTCGACGCCGCGCAGCACCGCCTTCGGGCGGGCGACGGCCGCCGCGAGCTGTCCGGCGTCGCGGGTGGTCGCGTGCCGGCCGGTGATGCGCTCGACGACGTGCAGCAGGTCGTCGACCTCGAGGTAGAGGGTCACGTGGTCCCCAGCTTGCGCAACAGCTTGGCGTCGACCTCGAGGATGTCGTCGAGCAGCTGGTCGCGACGGCGACGCCAGCCGCTGGTGTAGTCGAGGATCGCCTCGTGGAGCAGGTCGGAGGCCGGGCGGCCCTCCTTGGCCGCGGCCCGCTCCAGCATCGCGGCGTCGTCGTCGGTGACCCTCATCGCGCGCTGCGGGCCAGGTGCTCGATGGCGCAGCGGTAGCCGTCCACACCGAGCCCGGTGATGGTCGCTTTCACGACCGCGCTCACGACGCTGTGGTGACGGAACTCCTCACGGGCGTGGGTCTGGCTGATGTGGACCTCCACGACCGTCGGGACCATCGCGACCGCGTCGCGCAGCGCGTAGGAGTAGTGGCTCCAGGCGCCGGGGTTGATGACGACCGGGGTCTCCCCCGCCGCGGCCTCGTGCAACCAGCCGAGCATGACGGCCTCGTCGTCGGTCTGACGCACGTCGGCGGTGAGGCCCACCTGCTCGGCGACGTCGACGCACAGCTGCGCGAGCTCGGCGTACGTCGTCGTGCCGTAGATGTGCGGCTCGCGCGTGCCGAGGCGGCCCAGGTTGGGGCCGTTGAGGACGAGGAGGGCGCTCACAGGAACACCTTCCCATCGTCGGCCCGCGCGACCTCGGCATATGCGGCCGCCACGAGTGTCGGGTCGGGGTCGTCGAGGATGCGCGCCTTGGCGAGCGCGTCGAGGACGACGAAGCGCAATCGATCGCCGCGCGATTTCTTGTCGACCGCCATCGCGGAGCGGAGCCGCGCGAAGTCACCGGTGTAGGACGTCGGGAGGCCGAGGGCCTGCAGCAGCTGCTTGTGGCGGTCGGCGGTCGCGTCGTCGAGCGAGCCGGCGAGGCGGCCGAGCTCCGCGGCGAAGACGAGCCCGACGCTGACGGCGGCGCCGTGACGCCAGCGGTAGTCCTCGAGCTTCTCGATCGCGTGACCCAGGGTGTGGCCGTAGTTGAGGATCTCGCGGCCGCCCTGCTCGGTGAGGTCGTCGCCGACGACCCGAGCCTTGACGGCGATCGCGCGGGTCACGAGCTCCTCGGTGTGGGGGCCCTCGGGGGTCTTGGCACCCTCGAGGTCTGACTCGATGAGCTCCAGGATCCGCGGGTCGTGCGTGAAGCCGACCTTGACGACCTCGGCGAGGCCCGCGACATAGTCGTGCCTGGGCAGGGTCGTCAGCGCGGTGAGATCGCAGAGCACCCCCGTAGGCGGGTGGAACGCGCCGACGAGGTTCTTCCCCGCGCTGGTGTTGACGCCCGTCTTGCCCCCGACCGCCGCGTCGACCATGCCGAGCAGGGTCGTGGGGACGTGCACCACGGGTACGCCGCGCAACCACGTCGCGGCGACGAACCCGGTGAGGTCGGTGGTCGCTCCCCCGCCGACCGCGACGAGGCTGTCGGTGCGGGTGAAGCCGGCCTGGCCGAGCACGTCCCACAGGAACGCCGCGACCTTGAGGTCCTTGGACTGCTCGCCGTCGGGGACCTCGACGACGTGGGCCTGCCGGCCGTGCGCCTGCAGGTCCTCCTGGATCGCCTCGGCGGTGGTCTTCAGCGCCGCCGGGTGGACGATCGCGACCCGCTGGCTGCGCTCCACGAGCGGTGCCAGCTCGCCGAGCAGCCCCTCTCCGACGACGACGTCGTAGGGCGTATCGCCGGCAACCGTGATCCGCGCACTCACTGCGCGACCGCAAGGTGACGTACACCGTCGACGAACGCGACGAAGCTCGGACAGCGGTTGGCGCGGACGTCCACAAGAACCCCCATCTTGCGACCCCAGGTGGGCTTCGACTTCTCGACCTCGCCGGTGTAGCCGGCCCGCCGCAGGGCGCTCTGGAAATAGTGGGAGGGTTTGCCTGAAGCGTGCTCGGGGTTGCGCCACGCCGCCGGTGTCGCGGCAGGCAGCTTGGTGAAGGCTCGTCGGGCGGCGGCCCAGTCCCCGAAATACCACGCCTCCAACTCGGCCACAGCGATGCGCGCGACGAGAACCGCGCCCGGCTCGGCTGCGCCGGACGTCAACCCCGCGGTCATCGCGTGGCTCACGAGCCTGCGCTTCAGATCCTGGCAGTCGTCGTTGTCGCGATCGACCAGCAGCAGGACGCGAACGTCCTCCCCGTCACGCCGGCGCGCGGCGTAGCCAGCCAAACGACTAGGCAGGCTCTGGAGCAGGTCGTGCTTGCCCTCGAACGACCTCACCTTGAAGCGGGTCTGCGGCGGTAGCACCCGCGGAAGCACACCTTCCAGGAACGCGGCCGCACTCCGCTCCTCGACCAGGACCTCGATGACGCGTGACGCGCTCACCTGCCTCGGCGTCGACGGTGTGCGGGGGCTCACGCGGTCTGGTCCGGCACGGTCAGCTCCGGCCGAGGCGCCTCGAGGTAGCCCTCGCGCCAGAGCCAGCCGAGATGCGCCCCGGCGTCGAGCATCGACCCGATACCCGTGACGTCGAGTGGTCGGTGCACCTTGGTGTAGCCACTCTCGTCGCGCGCGAACAGGACGACCTCTCCAGGGTCGAGCGCGTTGAGGAACTCGTGGCTGTGCGAGGTCACGAGCACCTGGGACCGCTCGGCCGCGACCTTGCACTGGGTCGCCAGACCCTCGAGGAGGGTCGGGTACAGGTAGTTCTCCGGCTCTTCGATCCCGATGAAGGGCGCGGGGTCCGGATCGTGCAGGAGCACGAGATACGCCAGCATCTTCAGCGTGCCGTCACTGGCGTAGCGCGACAGGACGGGTCGCTCGAAGGGAGCGTCCTTGAGCCACAGCACCAGTCGCCCGTCCGGCGACAGCTCGTCGGTGGCGCTCTCGAGCTGCGGGATGCTGCTGGAAAGGGAGGCGAGGATGCTGCGCAGCCGGTCGGGGTGCTGCTCCCGCAGGTACTGCAGCACGTTCGCGAGGTTCTCCCCGCTGCGGGACAGGTGCTCCTGCGGGCCGGCCTCGGGCACCCCACGGGCAGCGCTGGCTGTGAGGTAGGAAACGTGCCAGCCCGTGATGAAGCGTCGCAGGGCCTCCACCCGAGGGTGGTCCTTGAGCTGGCCGAGGGCGTTGACCGCGAGCAGGTCCGGCTCGGCCAACGTCTGCGGCGTCTTCTCCCCGGTCGCCTCGTCGACGACGAAGCCCGAGCCGTTCGCGAACTCGAGGACGTGTGTCGGTCGGCCCCCACTCGGCGCGACCGACCACCGGAGCAGTTCCTTGCTGATGACCGGTCGACCGCCGTGTTCGGCAAGCTCGAGGACATAGGTCATAAGTCGCTCGCCAGGCGCCTCGCGGTAGGCGAACTCGAGTCGGACCGGGCCGTCGTAGCCGCGACTGCGCATGTCGGCCAAGCCGTTGCGCTTGTCGCAGGCGCGACGGACACCATCGCTGAAGCACTCACCGAGGAAGGCGAACACGTCGAAGAAGGTGGACTTGCCGCTCCCGTTGGGCCCGACGAGGACCGTCAACGGCTGGACGCCCTTGAGGTGCACGTCACGCAGGGCGCGGTAGCCCTCGACGGTGACGCGCTCGATCAGGGGAGGGCGCATCTGACCATCCTGCCTAACGGACGCGCCGGACGGGTGGAGGCATGCACGGCGCGTACCGTAGCAGGACGGCTACAGTCGTAGCCATGATGGTTCGAGTGCCCTCTCGCGAGCTCCGCAACGACACTGCTGGCGTGCTGCGCAAGGTCGACGCAGGTGAAGACGTCATCATCACCGTGAACGGTCAGGACCGGGTTCGGCTCTCGGCCATCGACCCGCGGACCCGCCCACGGAGCATGCCGTCTGACGTCTTCTTCCGCCGGTTCCGCCCGGCTGACAGAGGGTTGCTCGACGAGTTGCGCGAAATGCTGCCGGAGACGACGGACGACCTCCCGTGGCGCTGAGGCCCGCACTCCTCGACACCTCCGTCCTGGTGGCGCTCGAGTCAGGTCGCCCGGTGCGAGAGGCACTGGTGCCTCGCGAGGTGTTCGTCTCGATCGTGACCATCGCCGAGCTCCGGCTCGGAGTGCTCACCGCACCTCCGGACCAGCGTGCCCTGCGCCTTGCGACGCTCGAGGGCGCCTTGGCGCTCGATCCCCTACCCGTCGACGTCGAGGTCGCCGAGGCGTGGACGCAGCTGCGCGAGCAGTTGCGCCAGCTGGGTCGCCGCATGCCGATGAACGACTCCTGGGTCGCGGCCACCGCGCTGGCCCATGACCTCGACGTCGTGACGCAGGACGCCGACTATGACGACGTGCCAGGGCTCTCGGTCGTCAGGGTCTGAAGGACGTCAGCGGCGACGTCCTGGGGTGAGCGGCCGTCGGTGGGGACTTCCGCGGTCGCGACGTCGCGGTAGAGCGGGAGCCGGGCGTCGAGCAGGACCTTCAGCGCCGCGCGCGGGTTGAGGGTGAGGACGGGCCGGCTGGCGGCCATACCGACGCGGGTGGCGGCGTCGGACAGGCCGACGGCGAGGAAGACGACGTGATGGCCGCGAAGCAGCTCGCGGGTCTCGTCCGCGAGCACCGCTCCCCCACCGAGTGCCAGGACCCCCTCGTGCTCGGCCAAGGCCGTGGCGACCGCGGCCCGCTCGAGCGCGCGGAAGTGATCCTCACCGGAGTCGAAGAAGATGTCGCTGATCGGCGTACCGGCAGCGGCCTCGATGTCGGCGTCGGTGTCGCGGAAAGCCACGCCCCGCGCCTCGGCGACGAGTCGTCCCACGGTCGTCTTCCCCGCGCCGGGTGCCCCGACCAGCACGACGAGCGGCTGCGTCTGGGCGTCCGTCAGCGCGTCCGTCAGCGCGTCCGTCACCACCCCCACCCCCGCGCGTGTGCGCTCGGGTCGGCGCTACGGGGGGTCGTTAGCGCCGACACCGGCGCACGAGCGGAGGGGGTGGGGTGGGTGGCGGGGGTGGCGGGGTGGCGGTGGCGGTGGAGGGGCGTCAACGGATCTGCAGCGCCTTCAGGTAGGCCTCGTGGTTGCGGCGGGTCTCCTCGACGGAGTCACCGCCGAACTTCTCGAGGAAGGCGTCGGCGAGCACCAGCGCGACCATCGCCTCGGCGACGACCCCGGCAGCGGGCACCGCGCAGACGTCGGAGCGCTGGTGGTGGGCCGCGGCAGCCTCGCCGGTCGCGGTGTCGATGGTCTTCAGGGCCCGCGGGACGGTGCTGATCGGCTTCATCGCGGCCCGGACCCGCAGGACCTCGCCGCTGGTCATGCCGCCCTCGGTGCCGCCGAGGTTGCCGCTCGTGCGGGTCAGCCCGTCGTCGCCGCGCACGATCTCGTCCATGACCTGGCTGCCGCGCTTGCGGGCGGCGTCGAAGCCGTCACCGACCTCGACGCCCTTGATGGCCTGGATGCCCATCAGGGCCGCGGCGAGCTTGGCGTCGATGCGGCGGTCCCAGTGGACGTGGCTGCCGAGGCCGGGCGGCAGGCCGTAGGCGAGGACCTCGACGATCCCGCCGAGGGTGTCGCCCTCCTTGTGGGCCGCGTCGACCTCCGCGACGAGCAGGGCCTCCGACGCCTTGTCGTGGACCCGCACGGGGCTCTCGTCGATCGCGTCGAGGTCGTCGGGGCCGGGCAGCGCGGTCCCCGGCGGCACGGCGGCCGAGCCGATCGAGACGACGTGGGACAGGACGTGTACGCCGTACGCCTGCAGCAGGAAGTGCTTGGCGACCTTGCCGAGCGCGACGCGGGCCGCGGTCTCCCGGGCACTGGCGCGCTCGAGGACGGGGCGGGCGTCGTCGAAGCCGTACTTCTGCATGCCGACGAGGTCCGCGTGACCCGGGCGCGGGCGGGTGAGCGGCGCGTTGCGGGCCTGCTCGGCGAGGACCTCGGGGTCGACGGGGTCGGGAGCCATGACGGTCTCCCACTTGGGCCACTCGGTGTTGCCGACCGTGATGGCGACCGGCCCGCCCTGGGTGACCCCGTGGCGCACTCCCCCGAGGAAGCTGACCTCGTCCTTCTCGAACGTCATCCGGGCGCCGCGGCCGTGGCCCAGGCGTCGCCGGGCGAGGTCGTCGGCGACGTCGTCGGTGGTCACGAGAACGCCGGCGGGGAGCCCCTCGAGCACTGCCACGAGGGCAGGGCCGTGGGACTCCCCGGCGGTCAACCAGCGCAGCACACCGTGAGTGTGCCAGGGCCTGTTCTACGGGATGACGACGGTCTGCCCGAAGTGGGCGTCGAAGTTCGCCCCGTCACCGACCTTGAGCGTGGCGAAGAAGGTTCCGGGCTCGCGGTCCGGGCGGATCGCGATGATGAGGACCTTCTTGGCGAGCACGTCGTTGACCTTGCCCGTGACGGTCGTCTTGCCGTCGAGGACGAAGGTGCCGACCTTGGTGTTGATGTCGTAGGCCTTGAGCCGGATGGTGCTCTGGCTCGCGGTCTGCGTCGGGGTGGAGCTGGTCGGCTGGGTGGTCGGCGTGATGACGACCGTGCTGCCACCGGTGGTCGGCGCCGTGGTGGGCGTCGTGGTGACGGGGGTGGTCGTCGTACCGCCTGCCGGCGCGGCTGCGCCGCCGCCGGTCGGCGCGGTGTAGAGGGCCCGGAAGGGGTCCCGGCCGACGGGGGCCGCGAAGACGACCGGGAGCTTGGCCGGGGTCTTCGGGGCGGCGGCGGGGGCGACCTTGGCGGGGCGCTTCGGGACGAAGAAGGCCTCCTCCTCGGCGTCGCCGCCGCTGGTCAGGAAGAAGGCGCCACCACCGAGCAGCACGGCCGCGGCCACACCACCCACCAGCAGGAGCTTCTTCTTGTCGTCGCCGGACTCCTCGACGGAGTCGGCCTGGTCGGCGAAGGGGAACTCAGACATGTCTCTCTCTCCTACTTCGCCGGAGCTGCGACGGGGGCGACCGGGGCGGCCGCGGCGGCGGGCGCTCCGACGACCTGGAAGACCTGACCAGTGAGGGTGGCGGTCAGCGTGCGGCCGTCATCCACGTTGGTGCCGGTCGCGGCGGGCTTGACCGGGTTGGTGCCGGGGGCCAGGTTCACCGTGGTGAAGCGGATGGCCCGCTTGAGGTCCTCGAGGTTGGCGAGGAACTGCTGCACCTGGAAGTAGCCGCCGACGACGTTGAGCGTCACCGGGATCGAGCCGAGCTGACCGGCGGCCGAGGTGGCCGCACCGGCGACGGGGGCTGCCGGGGCTGCGCCCGCGGCCGGGGCCACCGGGGCAGCAGCCGCGGGAGCCGCGACGGCGGTCGCGCCGGGGGCGAGGGTGACGAGCTCGACGCCCGCGTCCTCGGCGGCGGTGGTGAGGGCCCGGATGAGAGCCGGCATCGCGCGGTTGGACGGGATCTTGGCCGCGACGGCCGCGAGCTTGGCCTGCTCCTTCGGGAGGTTCTTGGCCTGGGCCTTGAGGACCTCGATCTGGGTGCGCAGGGCGCTGTTGGCGGTGACCTGCGCGTCCGCGGCGAGCTGCGCCTCGGAGGCCTCGGACCGCTTGGGCGAGACCAGCAGGAACCAGCCGGCGGCGAGGACCGCGAGGCAGCCGACGACGGTCAGCGCGACGTACTGCTTGAGCTTGTCCATGTCAGCCTCCCAGCGGCTTCGTGTAGCGCCCGGAGAGAGCAGCAGCGGTCATCTGCACCGTGGAGGTGAAGGTGACCGTCTTGCGGGTCCCGATCAGCGTCTCGGTCGAGTTGGTGAAGTCGGGGTTGGTGTAGCCCTTCTGGGTCGCGAGCGACTCGAGCCAGACCGCGACGTCGTCGTGGCTGAAGCCCACGCCGCTGAAGGTGACCGTGCCGATGCCGGGCTCTGTGGTGCCGGCTGCGCCCGGGGCCGCGCCCTGGGAGAACGCCACGGCCTTGACCCAGACGTTGTCCGGGACGGTGAGGCTGAGGTCGTTCATGAAGCGGGAGTAGCGGACCTCCTCGCCCATGGCCTGCGTGAGCAGCGCCTGGGCGGCGGCCGCCTGCGCGTAGACCGCGGTGACGTTGGCGTAGGTCGCGGCCTCGGCCTTGAGCTGCGTGCTCTGCGTGGTCGCAGTGGCGAGCTCCTCGTTGGCGCTGTTGAGGCTGCCGTTGGCGGCCATCACCAGGACACCGACGACGCCGACCGAGGCGAGCACGGCTGCACCGAGGCCGACCTGGATCTGCTTGAGCTTCTTGCGCTCCTCGATCTCCGGCGGGAGCAGGTTGACCCGCGGGAGGAGGGCGAGACCGGTGCCGACGAGGCGGGTCTCCTGGGTCACGGCGGTCATGAGGCCACTCCGAGGGCGAGGCCGACCGGGACGCTGACCATCGGCTCGACGTAGGCGAGCTGCTCGTTGGTCAGGCCGGTCTTGCCGATCTTGAGCAGGGACATCGGGCGAGCGGACTCGACCGGGAGGCGGGTCGCGGCCGAGAGCCGCTCCACCAGACCGGTGAGGCGCGAGCCGCCACCGGAGACAACCACCCGACCGACGCGCGCGGCGCCGGGCTGGGCGAGGTAGTAGTCGAGCGAGCCGCGGATCTCCTCGACCAGCGCGCTGCCGGTCTGCTCGATCGCGCGGTTGGCAGGGTGCGCCTCGGCGGCGCCGGCGACGGTCGCGAGGCCGGTGGTCTGCTTGACCGACTCGGCCTGGTCCATCGGGACGCCCATGCGCTCGGCGACGGCGTCGGTGATGTCGCCACCACCCATGAGCAGGATGCGCACGAAGCGCGGGACGCCGCCCTGGTGGACCACGATGTTGGTGACGCTCGCGCCGACGTCGACGAGGGCCTCGGCCTGCATGCTGCCGAGCCCGGTCTCCGGGCCGACCATGCTGCGCAGGACGGCGAAGCTGTTGAGGTCGACCATGCTCGGCTGCAGGCCGGCCTTCTCGACGGCCTCGATGGCGCTGCCGACCATGTCGCGGGCCGCGGCGACGAGCAGCACGCGAAGCATCCGGGCGCCGGAGTCGTTGGTGAACTCCTCGAGCGGGTGGAAGTCGAGGATCGCCTGCTCCACCGGCATCGGGATGAAGTCCTGCACCTGGAAGGCGAGCGACTTCTTCAGCTCGGCGGTCGGCAGCCACGGGAGGTCGACCTGGCGGACGACCACCTTCTGGTTGGCCACCCCCACGACGACCTTCTTGGTGCTGAACTTCGCCTGCGCCCACAGCTGCTTGATGGCCGACGCGACCGTGTCGACGTCGATCACCTCGCCGTCGCGAACCGCTCCCGCAGGGAGTGCCACCTGCCCGAACCGCTCGAGCGTCGCCGGGCCCTTGCCCGTGCTCAGCTCGGCGGCCCGCACACCGGACGTCCCGATGTCGAGACCCACCACTGGTCTGCCTGCCACTGCCCTGGTCCCCTCGTGCAGCGACCTACCGGCCGCGAGGTCCCGACCTCTTGGTCGGTGTCCCACTCCGCATCGGACTCTCCGGCCCCGGGCTTGAGCGATGTGGGTGACACGGCTGCGCCGTACGGCGCAATCCCGCCCTGTCAGACGCCGATCAGGTCCCTGTACGCCTGGGCCAGATCGCCGCCGACGAGCACCGCCACGAGCACGCCCAGGAGCATGAACGGGCCGAAGGGCACAGCCGTCTTGCGACCGCCCTTCTTGACGGCCATGAGCGCGATCCCGAAGACCCCGCCGAGGAAGAACCCGAGGAACAGCCCCACGACGAGCTCACCCCAGCCCAGGAATCCCAAATAGAGCCCGAGCACGCCGCTGAGCTTGACGTCCCCGAAGCCCATGCCGGCCGGGTAGGCGAAGCACAGCGCGAAGTAGAGCCCGAACATCACGGCTGCACCCAGCAGCGCCCTGACGTAGTCGTCGCCCCGGTCGTCGAGCACGGCAGGTACGCCGAGGAGCACCGCCCCCACGACGTAGCTGGGCAGCGTCAGCGCGTCCGGCAGCCGCTTGGTGTCGAGGTCGATGAGCGCGAGCGCCAGCCCGACCGCCGCGAGGTAGAGGAACGCCGGCAGCACCCAGTCGAGACCGAACCGCAGCGCCATGACCGCGAACAGGACCCCGGTGAGGGCCTCCACGAGCGGGTAGCGCGCACTGATCGGCTCGCTGCAGTCGCGGCACTTGCCCTTGAGCAGCAGCCAACCGAGCACCGGCACGTTGTCCCTTGGCCGGATGGCGTTGCCGCACTGCGGGCACGCGCTCGGTGGGCTGACCACCGACTCGCCCCTCGGCACGCGGTGGATCACCACGTTGAGGAACGATCCGATGGCAAGACCGAGAAGCGCGCAGAGCGCAGCCAGGAAGACGTCCACGTCGGCTGTCTACCAGCGACGCGAGCCCACGTGGCTCAGGCTGACGGGTACTCCAGCCAGAGCGTCGTGCGGATGATGTCCTTGAGGGCGCTCTCCGTCGAGTCGTCGTAGTTCAGCGTGATGCCCTGCACCGTGTTGGATCCCTGCGCAGCACAGCTGTTGGACGCCACGACGGCGCCCGTGATCACCGCGCTGCTGGTCTGCAGGTCGATCTTGTCGCCCGCGAGGAAGAGGCCGGACCCTGCGTTGGCATTGGCGTCCCCGGTGAGGTTGGCGTCGGCGAGGAACTGGATGCCCGGGAGCTTGGGGGTGAGGTTGAACAGCTTCCACTCGATGTTGCCACCCAGCTTGTCGCAGGTCGCCGCGTTGACCACGCCGGTGCGCTTGGCCTCGGCGATGACAGTGATCGGCCACAGGGTCGAGCTGTTGCCGCTGTCACCCACCTTGGCGTCGCCCTCGTAGACGTAGTACGTGCCCTCGAAGGGCCCTCCCGCGGTCCTCGGCAGGGTCCAGAGCGGCGCAGTCGTCCCCGAGCCAGCGGTGAACTCCCAGCCGCGGTAACCGGAGCCGCCCACATCGGCTCCCGTGCAGGGAAGCGCGTTGGCCGTCGTGCTCGGGGTGCGGACCCGACCGTCAGGGCACAGGTCGAACCAGATGCCCACGTTGCTGCGGGCGGAGTCGAGATAGAGCGCGAGCGCGCTCACGACCGGCACGTCCTGCAGGTCCGCAAGGGAGGTGCAGCCGCCCGTGACACCAGCGGGGCAGGCACCCGGCAGAGTGCCGGACGCGGAGATCGCCCCCTGGACGTTGAGGCTGTTGTTGTAGCCGAGGATGTCGCTGTTGGAGTGCACGTCGGCCGAGGTACTGGCGTTCGGCGAGGTGATCGCCACGGAGCCGCTGAAGTCGACTCCGCCCTGGGTGAGCAGAGCGTTGGTCGGCTTGTAGGGAGCGAAGAGGTACTCCGCCTTGACGAGCCGGCGCTCTGCGCGCGGAGCCGTGGCGGTCGGGCTCCATCCGAGCGAGTAGACCGCCTGCCGACCAGCCGGGCGCACGGCCAGGAACTCGCCAGACCCGCTGTTCTGGAGGCAGCTGGACGGCAGTGCCTCGAGCTCGCCGAGGATCCAGGTCCGCTCGGCCTCGGCGTTGGCGACCTGTGCCGCAGTGGGTGGAGCGACCGCGCACGGCGCCGGAGTCGTGTAGTCGAGCACCTTGGGAGTGCCGTTGTAGGCCAGGTTGATCGTCGACAGCGTCCGGTCGATGCCGGCTTCCGCGGCTGCCAGGGCTCCCTCGAAGCTGTTGTGCTCGTCGGACGAGCTCAACGCACGGATGGCAGACGCTGTCGTCACGGCAACCAGGCCGAGAACGGTCGCGGTGATGCAGACCACGAGGATCATGGAAAAGCCGTCGTCGCCCCGCCCTCGGGCTACTCGCTGCTGAAGGCGCCGCAGGACGGTCATCAGATCACGTTCCTCATCCGCTCGGAGAACTGGGCCGTGCGGGGATCGGTCCCCTGGGAGACGACGGCGTCGTAGACGATGTTGCTGGAGACCACACGCACGCTCTCGGCCTGAGCCTGCGTCAGTGGCGTGGCGAGGCAACCGCTCGCAGCCGTGACGCGATAGCAGAACGCGAGGTTGCTCACGATGAGACGAGACTGCCGTCGCGAGCCGGCACCGTCCGTCCGCGTCACGTCGAACTGCCCCGCGACCGACGGTGAGGCCTGCAAGTTCCACGTCACGATCTCCGAGTTCTGCTTCTTGTAGTCGGAGTTGGTGTCGACCCACACCACCAGCTGCGACGGCGACGCGCCGGCGTCGAGGCTGCGGGCCGCCCGGATGTCGCGCCCGAGCCGCTGGACCGTCGTCTTGACGTCGGTCTGGCCGTCGGTCTCCGCCTCGGTGATGCGGAACAGCTGAGAGGCGTTGAGGAAGCCGACCTGCACCATCGTCCCGACGACCAGGGCGAGCGTCATGGCGACGAGGACCTCGGCCAGGCTGACGCCGGAGTCGTCCGAGCGCAATCGCGTGAGGAGAGTCACTTGACCGCCACCACCAGTCGCGACGTCGGGGTCGACAGGCCGTGGGCGAGCCGAACGTTGCCGGAGGTGGTGAGCTTGACCGACAGGTAGTCGTTGGCTCCGGTGCCGACATTGAACGAACCGGGGAAGGCCAGTGGGATGTCCAACCGGCGGAAGCCGCCCGCGTTGCAGGACGACGGCGACGTCGCCGTCGCGGACTTCTGCAGGGTCGGGGCGTTGTTTGCCACGGACGACACAGACGCTGTCAGCGTCACCGAGGGGTCGACGCACTGCAGGTGCAGGACCAGCACAGCGGTGCCGTCGAAGGACTCACCGTTGTTGGAACGGGCCTTGTATCGCCACTCCGCCACGCCGAACGGCGCCACGCCGCCGGGGATGAGCAGTCGGCCCGCCTGGTTGGTCTGCTGGTCGGTGGACCAGTTGCAGAGCTGGCTCTGCAACGCCCCCCGCTCAGCGCTCATCGTGCCGATGCCCTGGGTCGTTGAGTCTCGCGTCCCTGGGCCGTTGGTGAGGTTGAGGTCCGTCAGCGAGTAGGCGTTGCCGTTGGGGCGCGTAGCCGCCGGCTCGGTGAGGTCGTCCACCACGTTAACGTTGTTGCCGGGCGTGCACGGGGTCGCACCCGCGGTCGGCGAGGGGGTTGGCGAGGCCGAGGACGTCGGCACCACCACGGCTCCGTTGGTGATGATGAGGGAGGTGATGACGTTCTTGCCGGGGATGGTCGGCTGCGCCTCGGACGTCGCCGTGAAGATCGTCGTGGTCGTCCCTTCCGACTCGGTGGCGCCGATCACGCGGTGCGCCACGACGTAGAAGGGCAGGGCGCCCGACTCCAGGAGTCCTGTGCTGGCGGCCGACAGTTCCGGTTCACCCGAGGGGCTCGCATCCCCGGACCAGATGCCGTTCTTGTCGGTGTCCATGTAGTAGCGCCAGCCCAAAGACGACGTGCTCGACGTGATGGTCCACGCGTCACGGGCGCCCTGGTTGCGGACGAGCAGCCCGTAGCTGAGGTCGTTGCCAGGGTTCTTGCTGATCGTCGCCGTGCCGCCGACGACCGTGGCGGGACCGTTGTAGGCGAAGGTGAAGAAGGGCAACGGCAGACCACGGCGCGTCTTGGTAAAGATCGTGCTCGTGGTCTGCGTCCGCAGCTTGCCGTTCTGGGTCCAGGAGACGATGACCGACAGCCGGCGCGCACTCGGCAGCCCGTTGGCGTCGAAGACGGTGCCCGGCGGCAGCGTCACGTAGCGCGCGACGGTGTAGGTGGCGTTGGTCGTCGTCTGCGTCGCGATGTGCGGGAAGATGGCCCCGACGTCGCGAGCGTCGACTGCTTCTGCCGTGCCGGTCCCCGGGTTGAACGTCCTCGGGGTCCCGGCGCTGATGCGCGGGTCCGTACCGAGATCCGTCGTGCGCATGGTGATCGCCGCGAAGTCCAGGCTCCGTGCGTCCTCAAGAGCCTTGTTGAGCAGGTCACCAGCCGAGGCATTCTGCCGCGCGGTCACAGCCGACTTGACCGAGAACAGGCCCGCCCCGAGCAGGCCCAGCAGGACGGTCGCAGCAAGGCCGAGCGCCACCACGGTCTCGACGAGTGAGAACCCGTCGTCATCCTGGCGATGCTCGCGGGGAGCAGGACTACGAAGCACGGTGGAACCTCCTGGTCATCTGCTTCGTCCAGACGGATCCTGGTCTTGAGCCGACCGGCCCATCAGCAGGGCGGCACGACGCCGTTCGAGATGTCGACGACACCCGTAGTGCTCCGGAACTGGAAGGTCTTGTCGGGCAGCTGCGTCGTGACACCTGTGATGCAGTAGCTCGAGCTGGTCGCCGAAACGACCAGGCTCACAAACCGCGTGGGGTTGAACCCCTCGTCCTGCAGGAACGCCGAGTCCTGATCGGCTCCGTTCGCGACCAGGTAGCTACCCTCGTTCGCGGAGGCGAGCGTCTCGACAGCTGTAGCGGCGTTCTTCATGTCGCTGACAGCCGCCGACTTCCAGCCCTTCTCGCGCTGCTTGAGAAACGAGGGGATCGCAATGCTGGACAGGACCCCGATGATGATGACGACGACCAGCAACTCGATGAGCGTGAATCCGTCGTCTTCTCCCCGCTGGCGCATGCGTTAGGAATCGGCTCGACACCATGTCGGGTTTAGCCCCGGACAACACAAAAGCGGGGCGACCCGAAGGCCGCCCCGCTCGTGCATTGCTTGGACTAGCAGGTGCCGAGCACCGGGGAGCCGGTGGCGCTGTCGAGCTTCCACACGTTGGTCGTGTTGCTCGTGTGGAACGCCTGCATGCAGTAGGCGGCGGCAGTCGCGGTGACCGTGGTCAGCGTGACGGTGCTGGTGGCGTTGAAGCCCTCGGCGTCCAGGCCAACATTGTCGGTGAAGTCGTCGTCGTCGATGTAGGTCGAGGCGTCCGTGAAGTAGGACTCCTGCGCGGTCGCGGCGTTCTTGAGCGCGGACTTTGCCGACGCGTCCCAGCCCTTCTTGCGCTGGTTGAGGAAGGTCGGGATGGCGATGGCGGCGAGGATGCCGATGATGATGATGACGACGAGGAGCTCGATGAGGGTGAAGCCGCCCTCGCCGTTCTCCTTGGCCTTACGAATGCGAGCCAGCATGGCTGTGTCCTTCCGGGACTGATCTGGATGTGAGCCGCGCGTGGTGCTGGTTCCCCTGCGCGGCCCTCCGGGAGGAGGTCCGGCCGAGGTGGCTGGGCTGACCCGGTGGGTCCCCTGGCTTTGCGACCCCGCCTCACAGCGGGTGTGCCCTTGCTCGGTCGTGCGGCTCGATGACAACTACTACTTCGGGCCGGCTTCGGGGGTCCTTGAGGTCCGAAAGAAAAAACTTTCGGGCCGAAACGACGACAGGCGCCGACCCTGTCGGGCGACGCCTCTCGTCGAGCGAGCAAACTACTCGATCAGGTCGAAGACCTTGAAGATGGGCATGTACAGCGCCACGATCATGCCGCCGACCACGGTCCCCAGGAAGGCGATCATGAGGGGTTCGATAAGCGCCGTGAGCGACTCAGTGGTCGCCTCTACTTCCTGGTCGTAGAAGTCACTGATCTTGAGCAGCATGGTGTCGAGCGCACCGGTGTCCTCGCCGACGGCCATCATCTGCACGACCATGGGCGGGAACACCGGATGGTCCATCAGTGGCTTGGTGAGCGACTCACCCTGACGGACGCTGTCCTGGACGTCACGGATGGCGCGGGCCAGCACGACGTTGCCGGTGGTGTCCGCGACGATGTCGAGGCTCTGCAGGATCGGCACACCGCTCTTCATCATCGTGCCGAGGTTGCGGGTGAAGCGGCTCAGCGCGATCTTCTGGAACAGCGGCCCGAACACTGGGGCCTTGAGCTTGAGCGGGTCGACGATGTTGCGGGCCCGCTCGGTCCGCTTGACCTTGCCCCACCAGACCGTCAGACCGATGCCCCCCAGCAGGAAGATCGGCCCACCGGTCTTGAGGACCCCGCTGAGCATCACCAGCACACGGGTGGGCAGTGGCAGCGTGCTGCCAAGGCTCTCGAACATCTTCGCGAAGACCGGCACGATGAAGATGAGCATGACCAGGCACATGAGGATGGCCATGACGAAGACCACGACCGGATAGGTCATCGCGGCCTTGACCTTGCCCTTGAGCTTGACCTCGGCCTCGTAGTTCTCGGCGATCTGCAGCAGCACGGAGTCGAGGAAGCCACCGACCTCACCGGCCTTGCACATGTTGACCATGAGCGGCGGGAACGCGTCGGGGAACTTCGCCATAGCGGCCGAGAGGCTGTTGCCGGTCTCGATCTCGTTGCGGACCTCGGCGAGTACGCGGGCGAGCTCCTTGCTCTCGGTCTGCTCGCACAGGATGTTGAGCGCGCGAAGCAGGCTCAGACCGCTGTTGATCATCGTCGCGAACTGACGGGAGAAGATCGCAAGGTCGCGCAGCTTGACCTTCTTCTTGCGCCCGAAGGAGATCTCCTTCGACATGCCGGAGTTCGCCTGGGTGATGCTCACGGGGGCGTAGCCCATGCCCTTGAGCTTGCTGGCGACCTGCGCCTGCGACTCCGCATCGAGCTTGCCGGTCTTGATCGCCCCGGTCTTGTCGCGGACCTTGTACTCGAACGTTGCCGTTGCCATGAGTCAATCCCTCTCAGCGGCCGCAGAGCCGGTTGAAGTCCTCGACGTGGTGGCACTTCTCCAACGCCGCGTCGTACGTGATCTTGCCCTGCCGCACGAGAGTCGCGAGGCTGCTGTCCATCGTCTGCATGCCGTGCTTCGCGCCGGCCTGCAGAGCCGAGTAGATCTGGTGGGTCTTGCCCTCACGGATGAGGTTGCGGATCGCCGGGGTAGCGATCATGACCTCGGTCGCGACGACGCGGCCCTTGCCGTCGGCGGTCTTGACCAGCTGCTGGCAGACGACGCCCTGCAGCGCCCCGGAGAGCATCACTCGGACCTGCTGCTGCTGTGACGGCGGGAAGACGTCGATGACGCGGTCGATGGTCTGCGCGGCGTCCTGGGTGTGCAGGGTTGCCATGACGAGGTGACCGGTCTCAGCCGCGGTCAGGGCGATCTCGATCGTCTCGAGATCACGCATCTCGCCGACCAGGATGATGTCGGGGTCCTGGCGCAGGACGTGCTTGAGCGCGTTCTTGAACGACCAGGTGTCCTCGCCGACCTCGCGCTGGTTGACGAGGCAGTTCTTGTGCTGGTGGAGGAACTCGATCGGGTCCTCGACGGTCATGATGTGGTCGTTGCGCTGACGGTTGGCGAGGTCGACGACGGCCGCCAGGGTCGTGGACTTCCCTGAGCCCGTGGGACCGGTGACGAGGACGAAGCCGCGCGGAAGCATCGCGAGGTTGCTGATCGACGGCGGGACGCCCAGGTCCTCGAGCGCCTTGATCTCGTAGGGGATGAGGCGGAAGGCCGCGCCCATGGCGTCGCGCTGCTTGTAGACGTTGACGCGGAAGCGGGCTCGTCCCGGAAGCGAGTAGGCGAAGTCGAGCTCGAGCTCGGACTCGAACTTCTCGCGCTGCTTCTGCGACATGATCGCGTAGAGGGTCTTCTGCACGACCTGGGGCGTGAGGACCGCGTAGTCCTCCACCGCGACGAGAGAGCCGCTCTTTCGGACAGTCGGCGGCGCACCCACGGTCACGTGGAGGTCCGAGCAACCAGCGTCGATCACGTGCACGAGAAGATCGGCCAGGAAGGCGCTGTCATCGGACGAGTCCTCGGCGCCGATGCGGACAAGGCCCCGGTCAACGGGAAGGTCCTCGTCCTCCTCGACCTCCTCGTACTCGACGACCTCCTCCGCAGCCTGGGCCGGGACGTACGCGGGCGGCTCCCAGCTCGGTGCGGGCGCGGCGACGGCCGGCGCGGCCACCAGGGGAACGGCAGCAGGTGCGAGGGGCATCGACAGCGTGGCGGTCGGAGCGGCGACCGGAGCGTCCAGGTCGAAGCTCACCGATCCCGAAGATGCCGCTCCCAGCGGGTCGTGAGCCTCCATCTGAGGGGCGGCCTGCCACTGCGGGTCGAGCGGAGAAGGGGCGGGTGGCGTGGACGCGAAGAACCCGTCCATGCCGCCGGCCTGGGAGTGCTGGTCCACCTGCTGTCCCTTCTCGTACCGGCGCGGAGGCGCCGGGTCTCCCCTCGGGCATCGGCCCTCGGGGTGAGTGCCTTGAGCCGTTTGGCCCACCCGCCCGTCAGACGACGACGCGCAGGATCTCCTCCATCGACGTGTGGCCGGCCTTGACCTTGGTCAGGCCGTCGTTGCGCAACGTGATCATCCCCTGCTCGAGCGCGACCTTGGAGATGGTGAGCGCGGAGGCGTGCTCGACAGCGAGCTTCTCGATCTCCTCGCTGACGGCCATGACCTCGTGCAGGGCCAGTCGCCCCTTGTAGCCGGTCTTGGAGCAGGCACTGCAGCCGATCGGGCGGTAGAGCGTCGGCGGCGGCTCGTCGGGCGACCAGGGGAAGCGCATCTCGGCAAGGGCCTCCCGGGTGGGGACGTAGGCCTCCTTGCACTTGCCGCACAGCTTGCGGGCGAGGCGCTGTGCGAGGACGCAGTCGAGCGCCGACCCGACGAGGAAGGGCTCGATGCCCATCTCGGTGAGGCGCACGATCGCCGACGGCGCGTCGTTGGTGTGCAGGGTCGACAGGACCAGGTGGCCGGTGAGCGCAGCCTCGATCGCGATGTGCGCCGTCTCCCGGTCGCGGATCTCACCGAGGAGCACGATGTCGGGGTCGGAGCGCAGGATCGAGCGCAGCGCCGCGGCGAAGGTCAGGCCCGCCTTGGGGTTGGCCTGCACCTGGTTGATGCCCGGGATGCGGTACTCGACCGGGTCCTCGACGGTGATGACGTTGACCTCGGGCTTGCTGACGATGTTGAGCGTCGCGTAGAGCGTCGTCGACTTGCCGGAACCCGTCGGGCCGGTCACGAGGATCATCCCGTAGGGCTTGACGAAGCTCTTCGAGTAGACCTCGTAGTTCTCGTCGCCGAAGCCGAGGTCCGACAGCTTCATCATGGCCGTCGTGTTGTCCAGGATGCGCATGACGACCTTCTCGCCCCACACCGTCGGGAGCGTGGCAACACGCAGGTCGATCTTCTTGCCGTTGGCGTTGACCGACAACCTGCCGTCCTGCGGGATGCGCCGCTCGGCGATGTTGATGTCCGCCATGATCTTCAGGCGGGACGTCACACCGGAGGTGATGGTCTTCGGCGAGCGCATGATCTCGTGGAGTACGCCGTCGATGCGGAACCGCACGCGCAGGTCGCGCTCGGTGGGCTCGATGTGGATGTCCGACGCCCGGTCCTGGATCGCCTGGGTGATCAGCAGGTTGACGAACTTGACGATGGGAGCGTCTTCGACGATCTCCTTGACCTTGGTGAGGTCGTCCTCGTCGTCCTGGCCCGCATCGAGGGCCATCGTGAGGTCGTCCATCTCGGCGTCACCGCGGTGGTAGCGGTTGATCGCAGCGAGGACGTCGGGCTTGGTCGCGACGACCGGCTTGACCTCCATGCCGGTCATCGACCGAATGTCGTCCATCGCGAAGACGTTGGCCGGGTCGGCCATCGCGACGACGAGCTTGCCGTCCTCGTAGCCGATCGGCAGTGCGTTGTGGCGCCGGCAGACCGAGTCCGGGACCCTGCTCACCGCGGACCCGTCCACGGGGTAGTCGGAGAGGTCGACGAACTTCAGCCCGATCTGGGTCGCGAGCGCGCCCACGAGCTGGCCCTCGGTGAGCACCCCGAGGTCGACGAGCACACGGCCGAGGCTGCGACCGAGCCGGCGTTGCTCCTCGACGGCGTCCGCGAGCTGCTCCGGGGTGACGTGGCCGCCCTCGAGCAGGATGTCGCCGAGCTGCTTCACGCGCCGCCTCCGACCGTGGCGTTGAGGTCCAGTCCGCCGCCCCAGGCGCCGACCGCGGCCAGCACGAGCAGGGTAAGTGCCACAGCAGCACCCGCGCGACGGGAGTGCGTCGACTCGTCGACACTCGGTGCGGTCAGGAAGATCGCCGCGACGAGGCCGGTGGCGCAGGCGAGCGCGGGGTAGCTCCAGTCGAAGTCCATGCCCGCATGGAGCACGAGAAGACCGAGCACGGGAAGCGCGACCAAGAGCGCCGGCTCGAGCGCTCTGCCCTCACGAACCACGCGGCGAAGGACGATCCACGCGAAAGCGAGCGCACCGATCCACACCGGCAGCGCGAGGGCGAGGCCGCCGTCAGCGGCCGCCTGAAGGAAGCCGTTGTGGGAGTGGGCGAACTGCTGGGGCTCGCCCACCAGCTGGCTGCTCGCGCTCTTGAAGCCGTGGAAGCCCGCGCCCGTCAGCGGCCACTCGCGGAAAACGTCGACCGCCAGGTCCCAGGAGTAGAGCCGGGCGTCGGTGTTGCCCGACAGGGGCTCGGCTGCGCCACGAGCGGATGTCCCGGCGAGCGGCGACACGCCGCCCCCGTCAGCCGAGGCGAAGAAGACCGGAGAGACGAGGACCAGTGAGGTCACCCACCCTGCCGCGGCGGCGACCAACACGCGAGCAGACGCACGCCAAGCGCGCTGCCACGCCCCGAGAGCGAGCACGACCACGAGGCCCAGGACCAGGCCGCCCATCGACGCTCGGCTGGTGCTCACGACCGTCCCCGCAGCGGCAAGGGGCGCCACGACCCAGGACAGCGTCCGCAGCGGTCCGTCGAGCAGCAGCAAGCAGCCGTACGCGGCGACCGCAGCTGCTGCGAGGGCAATGCCTGCCTGGTTGTGCCAGTAGAAGGTGCCGATGAACGGGTTGCTCGGATCCGCGCCGCCCCACCAGGCGAGCCAGCCCATCGAGAGCTGCAAGATGCCGAAGACGAGCACTGCTGCCACGACCGCGAGGCGACGGATCGGGTCCTTCGCCCATGCCGCGACGAGCACGACGAGCTGGCCGACGATCGCGTAGGACGCGGCCTCGTCCCGGCCCTCGAGCCCTGTCGGAGCGGTGAGGACCACCAGGCCCGCCGCGAGACCCAGCGCGTTGGCCCACAGCAACAGGCGTGGGCTCACCGAGCGCCAAGGCTGGACGACCGCGAACGCGACGAGGACGAGCGCTGCGAGGTAGGAGAGTCGGTGCGGCTCGCGGCCGCCGGTCCCCCACGTCAGGTAGGTGGCCCAGTAGGCAAGCACGGCACCGACAGCAGCGTCGCCGAGCCGCTCTCGTGCGGCCGGACGAGGACGCGGCACGGCATCGACCACCGTGGGCGCAGGAGGGGCGTCGATCACACTGACTCCTTCGGCCCGACCCCCGTCGTCCTTGACCCGTTCGGAGCAGTCGGCCGCGTCAGTCCTTGCGGGTGAGGACCGCCGCGATGTCCTCCAGAGCCCTGGCCTGCTCCGACGACGGGTCGAGAGAGGCACGGGAGCCGTCGCGGAAGCCGAGCTCCACGCGCGGCCCGAGCTGCGGCGCGGCGACGGCCGCGACCACCCGCCCGACCGCGACCGGCGGCGGGACGGCCACGGCCACCGGCGCCGGCGCGACCACGGGCGGGGGCGGGGGCGAAGGCAAGGAGCCGGTCATCCCAGAGGCCGCGGGTGCGGGCGCGGGTTCCGGCGTACGCGGGTGAACCGGGGCTGGGACCGCAGGGGCCAGGGCCGGGATCGACGTCACGGCGGCACCGAGCTGGTGGCGGCCCTTGCGACGTCGGAAGAGCGAGAGCATCAGGCGCGGGCGGGCTCGGCGGCGTCGAGCTGGTCCACGACGGAGTAGAGCAGCGCGAGCAGGACGGCCTTGACCGACTCGCGGTCGGTGGCGTCGCAGGGGACGACCGGGACCTCGTCACCGAGCGCGAGGGCGGCGCGGACGCGGGCCTCGTCGGAGGGGTCGAGGCCGGCGGCGCGGTTGAGGCCGACGACGAAGGGCACGCGGGCCATCTTGCGGAAGGCCGCGAGGATGCCGACGGCTTCCTCGATGCTGTCGGGCCGGGTCGCGTCCACGAGCAGGACGTAGCCGAGCATGCCCTCGCCGAGGATCTCCCACATGAAGTCGAAGCGGTCCTGACCGGGCGTACCGAACAGGTAGAGGACCAGGTCGCGGTCGATCGTGATGCGGCCGAAGTCCATCGCGACGGTCGTCTCGGCCTTGCGGGACCGGGTGTTGTCGGTGATGTCCTTCTCGGTCGACAGGACCGTGATCTCGCTGATGGTGCGGATCAGGGTCGTCTTGCCGGCCGAGAACGGCCCGGTGACGACGATCTTGACCGCGGTGCCGCCGTGCTTGCGGCGGCCCGGAGTGCGGCTGCTCACCTACAACCCCCTCACGCCTGCGATGAGACGGAGCAGCAGGCTCTTGTTGACGCTGGGATCCCGCTCGATGAGGTGCGACGGGGCGGCCTCGGGGGCAAGGGCCGTCGAGCCGACCGTCTGGGTGACGGTAGCGGCGGGAGCAGAGGGCGGCGGGGTCGACACGCTGGCGTGGACCGGCTCGGGAGCGGAGCGGACGTACGCCGGGACCTCCTCGACGTGCTCGGGCTGCCGGGCGGGCGTGAAGGGCTCGGGGCGCTCCGGGATGACCGGCTTGCGCTGGACGGGAGCCTCGATGACGGCAGGGGGCTGCGGGGGCGCCGCAGCGACCGGCGCCGGGAGGCCCTCGAGCTGGGCGAGCAGGGCCTGGCGCCGCAGGACGGCGTCGTCGCCACCGGTCAGGGACACGAGCCCGCGCGCGGCCAGACCGGCGAGCGCGCTGACGACGGCGTACTCCCCCTTGCCCGAGAGCACGACGAGGTCGGCGACGCTGCGTCGACCGTCGACGAGGGCCACCAGCGACCACTCGTCGCGGGCGAGCGCCGGGTCACCGGTGGGAGACGGGACGACGGACACGACCGCGTCGGGAGAGGGCACCGCGACGGTGAGCTCGGGCCAGGTCTCGAGGCGGCGACGACCCTCGGTGACGACGTCCTCGACCGACAGGGCGGCTCCGAGGTCATCGGGGTCGGTCTCGTCGACGACGAAGGCGAACTCGCCGTCGGGCCAGCGAAGTAGGTCGAACACGGAGTCGGTGGCGTGCTCGGCCGCAAGGCCGCGCAGCAGCTCGCCGTCGATCGCGCCGAGGTCGAGCAGCGCCTTGGCGAGGCCGGTCGCGGGGTCGCCGGAGACGACCTCGACGGCCTTCTCCAGGCTCTCGTCGTCGACCAGGCCGGCGCCCACGACACGGCGGCCGAGGGCCTGTCGCGCCACGTCGGAGCGGGCGCCGGTGACGGCACCGTCGCGCAGGTGGACGACCCCGTGCGCGCTGTCGCGGCGCAGGTGCAGCGTCCCCGTCTTCTTCGTGTAGCTCAGCAGCTGGAAGATGTCGGGGAGGCTGAACGCGTCGAGCGTTCCCTCGAGTCTCACGTCGATCCCGTCAGGTCAGGGGGGTGGGTTCGAGCTAGGACCAGGCCGAGGTCTCGCCGGGCAGGACAGACCCGGACGGGGCGTACGACGACCAGCCGGCCGCGGCGTCGGCCTGCGCGGGAGGAGCGGAGTAGTCCGGGACGGCCGCAAGGACCGGCTCGGGCTGGGCCGGGACGGCGGCGACTTCGGGCTCCTCCGCCTGGGTGCCCTCCTCGCGGAGGACCTCGGCGACGGCCGCGGCGCAGCGCTTCACCTCGTAGAGCATCATCCCGACCTTGGCGCCCTGGGCGGCCACGGCGACGAGGACAGCCTCGTCGTCGGCGGAGATGAGGAAGACGGTGCCGGAGTCGCCCTCGATGTAGACCTGGGACAGCTCACCGCGGCCGAGGCCCTGGGCAGCGCGCTCACCGAGCGAGAGCAGCGCGGCGCTCATCGCGGCGACGCGGTCCTCGTCCATCGACGGGGGCAGTGCCGAGGCCATGGGGAGCCCGTCGAAGGACACCACCGCGGCGGCCTCGATCTCCGGGGTCTGCGCGAGCAGCCCGTGGATCGCCCTGTCGAGTCGGTCCGAGCGGCTTCCGGAGTGCAGGTCGGACATGCGGGGGCTCCCTTCGGGGACGGTCAGGCCCTGACCGTCCGATAGGACTCCATCGTCACCGACGGTCACGGGCTTGAGCGCCGGTCACGGCGCTGTCCCCACGGGCGGGCCCGCAGTGGGGTGCGCGAGCCTCACGTCACCCTGCCGGACGAGCGGGTCGTCGCCCGTGCTCGGATCCGAACTGCTTCCACCTCCGCGGGCTCAGGTGGCGGTCCGCGCATGAGCCCCCGTGGCCGTCATGCGTGAGGGCGGGACTGGACGCAGTTCGGACCACGAGCCGGGATGCTTCAGGCCAGGGCCGCGCGCATGGCCTCGAGTGGGGCGGGGCGGCCGGTCATGAGCTCGACCTGGCGGGCAGCCTGGTGCAGCAGCATCGCCGCTCCCCCCACGACCACTCCCCCGCAGGCGGTGGCGAGCGCGGTGGGCCAGGGCGCGTAGACGACGTCGAGCAGGGCGGGTACGCCGACGACGTGCTCGCGCAGCGCATCGCCCGCGCCGACGGGCAGGGTGCTGATCACGAGGTCCGCCTTGGTGATCATCTCCGGCCCGACCACGCGCGGTGACAACCCCAACCGCTCCCCCGCCGCGAGGGTCTCCACCGGCTCCGAGCGGACCACCAGCCCGATGTCGTCGCAGCCGAGCTCGCGCAGCGCCGCCAACGCCGACCGGGCCGTCGCTCCCCCGCCCAGCACGATCGCCCGGCCGACGGCAGCCACCCCCGCCTCGCGCAGCGCGGCCACGATCCCGTGCACGTCGGTGTTGTCGCCGTGCCGCACCCCGTCGCGCACCAGCACCGTGTTGGCGGCGGCGACGTCGCGGGCCAGGTCGGTGACGGTGTCGAGCAACGGCAGGACCGCTTGCTTGAGCGGCATCGTCAGGGACAGGCCCGCCCACTCGGGACCGAGTCCGGACAGCAACGCGGCCAGCTCACCGGACGTGCACTCGACGGCGTCGTACGTCCAGTCCAGACCGAGCGCGAGGTAAGCCGCGCGGTGCAGCGCAGGTGAGAGCGAGTGGGCGATCGGCGAGCCGAGGACGGCGGCCCGCACCTAGAAGATGCCCTCGCGCTGGGACTTCGCCTTCTGCCGCAGGAACTCGTCGTAGTCCGCTGTGAAGAGGTGACGACCGTCCTTGTCGGCGAGGACGTAGTAGAGGATGTCGCCGTCGGAGGGGGCGAGCGCGGCGAGCAGCGCGGCGGTGCCGGGGTTGGCGATCGGGGTCGGCGGCAGGCCCTGCTTGATGCGGGTGTTGTAGGGCGTGTCCTTGCGCAGGTCGCTCTGGGTGAGCCCGCCGGCGCGTCGGCCGAGGCCGTAGAGCACCGCCGCGTCGATGCCGAGCGGGATCTTCTGCTCGAGCCGGTTGTAGATGACGCGCGCGACCTGGGGCAGCTCGTCGTCGATGCGCGACTCGCGCTCGATGAGGCTCGCGACGACAAGCACGTCGTACGGCGTCAGACCCAGTGCCTGGGCGCCCGCGACGAGGTCGACCGTCTCGGCCTCCACGTCGTAGCGCTGGACCATCGTCTGCAGGACCTCGACTGCGCTGGTGCCGGGCTCGACGTCGTAGGTGGCGGGGAAGAGGAAGCCCTCGAGCCGGCCCTTGGCGTAGGCGGGCAGCCCGAGCGCGCCGGGGTTGCCCGCGGCGGCCTTGAGGTCGGCCAGCGGGACCTCAGTGTTCTTCGCGATGAGCTCGAGCGCCCCCTCGACCGAGGTGCCCTCGGGGATCGTGACCCGCCCGCGCAGACGTGCCGCGGGGTCGAGCAGCAGCGTGAGCGCGGCCTCGGCGCTCATCATCTCGCGGAGCTGATAGAAGCCGGGCTGCAGGCCGCGGCTGCGGGTGTCGTCGGCCGCGACCTCTGTGAAGGCGCCGATGCTCTTCACGACGCCCTTGTCGAGCAGGGTCGCGGCGATGGCGCGAGCAGTGTCGCCGTCGCGGATCTGCACGACGACCTGACCGCTGCCCGAGCCCTCGAAGTCGGGGTTGCTGCGGAAGCTCCCGACCAGCGCCTTGCCACCGAGCACGACGCCGCCGACGATCGCGAGCAGCACCACCGCCACGACGAGCAGCCCGACCGGCTTCGGGAGGCGCTTGCTGGGCCGCGGGCCGGGGCGGTCCTCGCGCAGGTCGAGCAGATCGGTCACATCGGCGAGCCTACGTCGGGAACGCCCGCGCGGACATGGCGGCCCGCCGACGCTGCTGTGTCTGTCAGGGGGTGGGCCGTCGGTCGAGGTAGCCCTGCAGCAGCGCGACCGCCGCGGCCTGGTCGACGACGGCGCGGGCGGCCTTGCCCTTCTTGCCTGACGCGCGCAGGGCGGCGGTGGCCGTGACGGTGGTGAGGCGCTCGTCGACCAGCTCGACGGGCACGGGTGCGACCAGCGGGGCGAGCTGCGCGGCGTAGTCGCGGGCCATGTCGGCGCTCGCGGACTCCGAGCGGCCCGACAGGCTGGTGGGCAGGCCCACGACGACGACCACCGCGGCGCGCTCGGCCACGAGCTCGGCGACCCGGGCGAGGCCGGGAGCCGCGACGGTCTCGACCGGTGACGCGAGCAGCCGGTCGGGGTCGGAGGCGGCGACGCCCACGCGGACGGTGCCGACGTCGACCGCCAGGACCACTCCCGGCCGTGTGGTGGTCACGACCCCACCCCCGGCTCCCCTAGCGCGATGATCTTCGTCTCCTTGCGGCAGGTCACGCTCAGCGAATCGCAACAGGGCGAAGATCGTCGCGAGAAACGGGCGGGGCGGAACATGTCCGGGCGCAGTCAGGGCGCGGGGCGGGCGTCAGGTGAGTGACGCGCGGAGGTGGGCCTCGGCGCGGACGAGCGCGTCGGGGATGCCGGCCGGCTTGGTGCCGCCGCCCTGCGCGACGTCGTCCTTGCCGCCACCCTTGCCGTCGACGGCCTCGGCCGCGGCCCGCAGCAGCGCACCCGCGGTCACACCCCGGGCGATCGCCTCCGGGCTGACCGCGGCGACCAGCGTGACCCGCTCCCCTCCGGCGGCCACGAGCACCGCGGACGGACCGTCGAGGCGGCCGCGGACGTCGAGCGCCAAGGACCGGACCAGGTCACCGGGGGTGCCGTCGGGCGCGACGATGCCCGCGAAGCGCACGCCGCCGAGGTCCACGGCGCCCGCAGCGAACTCACCGGACCGCTGCAGCACCTGACCGGCACGCAGCGCGCCCAGCTCCTTCTCGGCGTCGCGGACCTTCTCGAGCAGGCCGGCGACCCGGTCGGGCAGCTCGTCGGACGGGACCTTCAGCAGCCCGGCGAGCTGCGACACCAGTGCCTGCTCGCGGGCGAGGAAGGAGTAGGCGTCGAGCCCGACGAGGCCCTCGACACGCCGCACACCGGAGCCGATCGAGGCCTCCGAGAGCAGCTTCACGACGCCGAGCTGACCGGAGCGCGCCGCATGGGTGCCACCGCACAGCTCGCGCGCGTAGTCACCGACCTCGACGACCCGCACCTGGTCGCCGTACTTCTCGCCGAACAGCGCCATGGCCCCGATCCGGCGCGCCTCCTCCTGCGTGGTGACGAACGCGCGCACCTCGAGGTCGGCCAGCGCGATCTCGTTGATCTCCTGCTCGACGTCGCGCAGCGCAGAGGCCGGGACCGCGCCGGGCGAGGCGAAGTCGAAGCGGAAGCGGCCGGGGTTGTTCTCGGATCCGGCCTGGGTGGCCTGCTCCCCCAGGGCCGCGCGCAGCGCCTGGTGGACCAGGTGGGTCGCGGTGTGGGCGCGCGAGATCGCGCGGCGCCGCTCGATGTCGACCTCGGCCAGGACCGAGGCCCCGACCTCGACCGCACCGGACACGACGCGGGCGCGGTGCACGACGAGGTCCGGCAGCGAGCGCTGCACGTCGCCGACCTCGAGCACGGTGCCGTCGGCGAGCACGATCCGGCCCTGGTCGGCCTTCTGCCCACCGCCCTCGGCGTAGAAGGGGGTGCGGTCCAGCACCAGCTCGACGTCGTCACCCTCGCGGGCCGCAGACGCGACCTCACCGTCGACGAGCAGCCCGCGCACCGTCGCCTCCGACGACACCGAGGTGTAGCCGGTGAACTCCGACGCGCCCGCGAGGTCGAGCAGGGAGCGGTACGCCGAGACGTCGGCGTGCACCTTCTTGCGGCGGGAGTCCTCCTTGGCCCGGGTCCGCTGCTTGAGCATGAGGGCCCGGAAGCCCTCCTCGTCGACCGACAGCCCCTGCTCCTCTGCCATCTCCAGCGTGAGGTCGATCGGGAAGCCGTAGGTGTCGTGCAGCTGGAAGGCCGCCGCCCCCGCGAGGACGCCCCCCGACGCACGGGCCGCCGGGACGGCCGCGTCGAAGATGGTCGCGCCCTTGGACAGCGTCTCGAGGAACGACGCCTCCTCCGCGGCCATCACGGTGTGGATCCGCGAGGAGTCGGTGACGAGCTCGGGGTACTGCGGCCCCATCGCACCGATCGCGGACTCGGTCAGCTCGCGGATCACCGGCTCGCCGGCGCCCAGCAGGCGCATCGCACGGACCGCCCGGCGCACGATGCGCCGCAGGACGTAGCCGCGGCCCTCGTTGCCGGGGGTCACGCCGTCGCCGACGAGCATCAGCGCGGTGCGGACGTGGTCGGTGACGACCCGCAGGCGTACGTCGGAGGCGTGGTCCGCGCCGTAGCGCGCCCCCGTCAGCGCCGCCGCCTGGGTGAGGATCGCCATCGAGGTGTCGATCTCGTAGAGGTTGTCGACGCCCTGCAGCACGGCGGCCATCCGCTCCATGCCCATGCCGGTGTCGATGTTCTGGCTCGGGAGGTCACCGAGGATCGGGTAGTCGTCCTTGCCCGTGCCCGGCCCGCGCTCGTACTGCATGAAGACGAGGTTCCAGAGCTCGAGGTAGCGCTCGCCGTTGACCGCCGGCCCGCCCGCTTCGCCGTACGCCTCTCCTCTGTCGTAGTTGAGCTCCGAGCAGGGCCCGCACGGCCCGGGGACGCCCATCGACCAGAAGTTCTCGCTCTTGCCGAGGCGCTGGATGCGGCTCTCGGAGACGCCGATGCCGCGCCACAGGTCGTAGGCCTCGTCGTCGTCGAGGTAGACGGTGATCCAGAGCTTGTCCTCCTCGAGGCCGTAGCCCCCGTCGGACTGGCTCTTGGTCATCAGCTCCCAGGCCAGCTCGATCGCGCCGGCCTTGAAGTAGTCGCCGAAGCTGAAGTTGCCGGCCATCTGGAAGAACGAGCCGTGGCGGGTCGTCTTGCCGACCTCGTCGATGTCGAGGGTGCGCACGCACTTCTGCACCGACGCGGCGCGCGGCCACGGGGCGGGCTGCTCGCCGAGGAAGTAGGGCTTGAACGGCACCATGCCGGCGTTGACCAGCAGCAGCGTCGGGTCGTCGGCGATGAGGCTGGCCGACGGCACGACGGAGTGCCCGCGACCCTCGAAGTGGCCGAGGAAGCGGGAGCGGATCTCGTCGGAGCGCATCGTCAGGAGTCGATCAGGTCGTTGGTGCCGTCGAGGCCGAGCTGGCTGCGCAGGTCGTCCTCGCGCTCGGCCATGCCCGCGCGGACCTCCGCGCCGAAGTCGCGGATCGCGTCGCCGAGCCCCCCGATCGCGCCGGTCAGCCCGCCGGCCATCCCGGCCGGCGTGAGCTTGGCCGCCGCCTCCTGCGCCTTGCGCACGACGAGGACGCCCACGGTCGCGCCGAGCGCGACGTAGAACAGCCTGCGGGTCACTTCTTCTTCGCCTTCTTCGCAGCGGCCGGCACCGCGGGCGCCTTGGCTGCAGTCTTCTCGCTCTTCAGCTGCGCCCGCACCTGCTTTTCGACGTCGGCGTGCGAGCGCTTGGCCGCGGCCCGGCGCACGCCGTAGGAGAAGGCGGCGACCTTGACGACGGGGCTGCCGAGGGTCGCGGCGAACAGCGAGGTCAACGACGACGCATTGGCGGTGATCGACTGGACGTTGGCCGTGATCGCGTCGACGCGGACGAGCTCCTCGTTGACGTGGGTCACCGAGGTCGTCACCTCACCGAGCAGCGGCACCGTCTTGTCGGTGATGCCCTCGACCAGCTTGCGGGTCTCGTCGATGACGCGCGTGAGGCGCACGAGCAGGAAGCACAGGACGAGCACGAGGATCGCGAAGAAGATCGCGAACACGAGCCCGACGACGTCGCCGACGCTGACCACTTACTGCTCCTTGTCTTGCCCGAGCTCCTCGGGACGGGGTGGTGCGGGGTTGCAGCGGGGACGGAAGCCGGTCGCGACGTCCTCCGGGACCACCCGCCGGTCTCCGCGCAGGACCTCGCGCAGCCCGGCGAGCCGCTCGGAGACGACGCGCTCGACCCCCAGACCGCCAGGCGAGTAGTACTCCCGCCCGACGACCGGGTCGGGCGCGTACTGCTGCGCGACGACCCGTCCCGGGAAGTCGTGAGGGTATCGGTAGCCCGAGTGGCCGAGCGTGCTCGCCCCCGGGTAGTGGGCATCACGCAGGTACGGCGGGACCGTGCCCGTGAGGCCGGCGCGCACGTCGGCGACGGCGCTGTCGACGGCCGCGATCACGGCGTTGGACTTCGGGGCGAGCGAGAGGTGGATGACGGCCTGCGCGAGGTTGATGCGCGCCTCGGGCAGCCCGATGAGCTCCAGCGCCTGCGCGGCGGCGACCGCGACCTGCAGCGCGGACGGGTCGGCCATGCCGATGTCCTCGCTGGCGTGCACGACGAGGCGGCGCGCGATGAAGCGCGGGTCCTCCCCCGCCTCGAGCATCCGGGCGAGGTAGTGCAGCGCGGCGTCGACGTCGGAGCCGCGGATCGACTTGATGAAGCCGCTGATGACGTCGTAGTGCTGGTCGCCGTCGCGGTCGTAGCGGACGGCGGCCCGGTCGACGGCCCGCTCGAGGACCTCCAGCGTCAGCACCGGCTCGACGGCGGCCGCCTCCAGCGCGGTGAGGGCACGGCGGGCGTCACCGCCGGCGAGGCGGACCAGGAAGTCCTCCGCGTCGGGCTCGAGGGTGACCCCTGGGAGACCGCGCGGGTCGGTGACGGCGCGGCGGACGACCGCGCGCACGTCGTCGTCGGTGAGCGGTTCGAGGGTCAGCAGCAGGGACCGTGACAGCAGCGGGCTGATGACGGAGAAGAAGGGGTTCTCGGTGGTGGCGGCGACGAGGGTGACCCAGCGGTTCTCGACGCTCGGCAGCAGCGCGTCCTGCTGGGTCTTGGAGAAGCGGTGCACCTCGTCGACGAACAGCACGGTCTGCGCGCCGGTCTCGCCGAGCGCCCGCTTGGCCTCCTCGACGACCTGCCGGACGTCCTTGACGCCCGCCGTCACCGCGGACAGCTCCCGGAAGCGGCGCTTGGTCTGGGTCGCGATGAGCAGCGCCATCGTGGTCTTGCCGGTGCCGGGCGGACCCCACAGCACGACCGACAGCGGCGCGTCGCCCTCGACCAGCCGACGCAGCGGCTGACCGGGGCCGAGCAGGTGCTGCTGGCCGACGACCTCGTCGAGGGTGCGCGGCCGCATCCGGACCGCCAGCGGCGCGACCCGCTCCTCGGCCGCGCGCTCGGCGGCGTCGAAGAGGGACTCGGTCACGCCACGACCCTAGACGTGGACCTCAGACGCGGGGTGCGGCCAGGTTGAGCGAGCGCTTGTCGCCGAGCACGACCGGGGTCTGACGGCCGTAGGGGCGCTGCGCGGCGGTCATCTGCTTGGCGATCGGGGCGGCGTACTGCACCGCCTCCTGCACGCTGACCTTCTTGTCGCCGTCGGCGTCGGCCTTGCCCTTGTGGATGCCGGCGTCGAAGACCAGCCCGCTCCAGATCGACTTCTTCCAGTCGGGGTGCTCGTAGGACTTCTCGTAGCGACCGCTCGAGGCGGTGAACAACGTGTCGGAATCGGGCAGGCTCTCCGCGAAGCCGCCTGCCTCGCAGCCGCTGATGTTGACCCACGACGACCCGCGGATCTTGCCCAGCGTGCTCGCCACGGTGGTGTCGGCGATGAACTCGCGGTCGATCGGCCAGAGCCGCTCGTGGCCGTCGTTCTGCTTCACGTGGCCGGAGTAGTGGAAGAAGGAGAACGTCTGGCCGGCGCGGGAGTTGTCGACGAGCCACTGCATCCCCGAGCGGATGCGGGCGCCGGTGGCCTGCTCGTCGGTGAGGACCATGATCCGGTCGTTGCGCCAGCCGCGGTTGAGCAGCACCTTGCGGACGGTCTCGACGTCACCGACCCCACCCACGGTGTCCTTGGTGGGCGACCGGTAGTCGGTGATGCCGACGAGCACCGCGAAGCGGTTCTCCGGCGAGGCGACGACCTTGGCCTCCGCGGCGGGCACGAGCGTCACGCCCAGGGCGAGCGCCACCCCGGCAGCGGCCTTGCGTCGTACTCCCACGTCTTGCTCCTTCGGCACGGGTCAGGGTCGGAGTTGAGGTAGTTCGACCCTGTTCTACCGCTTTCCTGCCCGGCCGTAGGGTCGAGGTGTGGCGGTCACGGTGCTCGGCTCGGCGGCGGAGGTGCTCGTCGCGACCGGGCACGACCCCTTTGCGCGCGGGACCCTGCGCCGCGACCTCGTGACGGGCTGGCTCGGCGAGGGGGCGGTGGCCTGGCTCGGCACCGACGCGGAGGAGCGGGTGTCCTACCTGTCGGCGCTCGGCTCACCGCTCGCGGTCGCCCAGCTCGTCGGGGACCTCGCGCCCGAGCTGCGGACCAAGCAGCGGGTGACGCTGCCCCGCGGGACCGCCGCGCTGCTGCCCGCCTGGGTCGAGCTGCAGGGCACCGACTGGGACTTCCGCTGGACCGACGTCGCGCCTGCGGTCCGCGCCGGCGAGGAGCGGGTCGTCGAGGTCACCGACGTCGACCTGCTGGCGGACTTCCTCGCGGTCGCGAACCCTGCCGCGTCGGTGGACCCGCGCGCCGGTGACGCCCGCCGCTGGGTCGGGGTCCTCGGCGCGTCCGGGCTGCTCGCCTGCGCCGCGGACACCTCCGGCGCGACCGGCGTCGGGCACCTGTCGGGCATCGCGGTCGCGCCGTCCGCCCGCGGCCAGGGCCTCGGCGCGGCGGTGACCGCGTGGCTGACCCGGGACCTGCTCGACGAGGGCTGCGACGTGGTGACCCTCGGGATGTACGCCGACAACACCGGCGGGCGGGCGCTCTACTCGAGCCTGGGCTTCCGTGACGAGCACCCGTTCACCAGCGGCCCGCTCACCGTCCGCTCCCGCTGGTAGCCCCCTCCTCCCCGGGGGTCAGGGGGTGGGGGCGGTCCAGTCGACGCCGGCTTCGGCGCGCTGCTGCGTCGTGATGGGCGTCGGGGCGCCGGTGAGGGGGTCGTAGCCGGCACCGGTCTTGGGGAAGGCGATGACGTCGCGGATCGAGTCCGAGCCCGACAGCAGCATCACGACCCGGTCCCAGCCCAGCGCGATGCCGCCGTGCGGCGGGGCGCCGTACTTGAAGGCCTCGAGCAGGAAGCCGAACTTCTCCTCGGCGTCCTCGGGGCTGATGCCCATCATCGCGAAGACCCGCTCCTGCACGTCGCGGCGGTGGATGCGGATCGAGCCGCCACCGATCTCGTTGCCGTTGCAGACGATGTCGTAGGCGTAGGCCAGCGCCTCGCCGGGTGACTCCTCGAAGCGGTCGACCCACTCCGGCTTGGGCGAGGTGAAGGCATGGTGGACGGCTGTCCAGGCACCGGCGCCGACCGCCACGTCACCGGAGGCGACCGCCGTGGAGGCGGCCTCGAACAGCGGCGCGTCGACGACCCAGACGAACGACCAGGCCGACTCGTCGATGAGCCCGCAGCGCTTGCCGATCTCCAGGCGGGCGGCGGCGAGCAGCGAGCGCGACGGGCCGGTCTCGCCCGCGGCGAAGAAGACGCAGTCGCCGGGGGCCGCACCGACGTGGGCGGCGATGCCGGCGAGCTCGGTCTCCGAGAGGTTCTTCGCGACCGGGCCGGTCAGCGTGCCGTCCTCCTGCACGAGGACGTAGGCCAGACCCCGGGCGCCGCGCTGCTTCGCCCACTCCTGCCAGGCGTCGAGCTGCTTGCGCGGCTGCGCGGCCCCACCGGGCATGACGACCGCACCGACGTAGTCGGCCTGGAAGACCCGGAAGGGCGTCCCGGCGAAGTAGTCGGTGCACTCGACGAGCTCGAGGTCGAAGCGCAGGTCGGGCTTGTCGTTGCCGTAGCGGCGCATCGACTCGGCGTAGGAGATCCGCGGGATCTCGCCGATCTCGTGGCCGATCAGCGCCCACAGCGCCCGCACGACCTTCTCGCCCACCGCGATGACGTCGTCCTGGTCGACGAAGCTCATCTCGATGTCGAGCTGGGTGAACTCCGGCTGCCGGTCGGCGCGGAAGTCCTCGTCGCGGTAGCAGCGGGCGATCTGGAAGTAGCGCTCCAGCCCACCGACCATGAGCAGCTGCTTGAACAGCTGCGGGGACTGCGGCAGGGCGTACCACGAGCCGGGCTGCAGGCGCACCGGCACCAGGAAGTCGCGGGCGCCCTCGGGGGTGGAGCGGGTGAGCGTCGGGGTCTCGACCTCGAGGAAGCCCTCGGCGTGCAGGACCTCGCGGGCGGCGCGGTTGACGTCGGAGCGCAGCCGCATCGCCGCGGCCGGGCCGGAGCGACGCAGGTCGAGGTAGCGGTGGCGCAGCCGCGCCTCCTCCCCCACCTCCACGTGGTCGTCGATCGGGAACGGCAGCGGCTCGGCGGTCGACAGCACCTCGACGGTCTCGGCCGCCACCTCGATCGCGCCGGTCGGCAGCGCGTCGTTGCGGTTGCCCTCCGGCCGGACCTGCACGACGCCCGTGACGGCGACGCAGAACTCGTTGCGCAGCTCGTCCGCGGCGTCGGTGCGGACCACGACCTGGGCCACCCCGCTGCGGTCGCGCAGGTCGAGGAAGGCCACGCCGCCGTGGTCGCGGCGACGCGCCACCCAGCCGGCCAGCGTGACGGTCTGGCCGGCGTGCTCCTCGCGGAGCGTCCCGGCCTCGTGGGTGCGGATCACAGGAGCTTCTCCTTCAGGACCTCGACGACGTCGTCGAGGGGTACGGCGGTCTGGTCGGTGGTGCGCAGGTCCTTGACCTGCGCGGCGCCGGCCTCGAGGTCGCGGTCGCCGAGGACGACGGCATAGGCCGCCCCGCTGCGGTCCGCGGCCTTCATGGCGCCCTTCATGCCGCGGTCGCCGTAGGCGAGGTCGGCCGCGACGCCGGCCAGGCGCAAGGCGTCGACGATGAGCACGGCGCGGTCCTTGGCAGCAGACCCCAGGGGTACGACGAAGACCTGCGCGGCCGGCGCGGCCCCGCGCGCGACGCCCTCCGCCTCCAGGGCGAGCATCGTGCGCTCGACCCCGAGGGCCCAGCCGATCCCGGGCAGCGCGGGCCCGCCGATGAGCTCCGACAGCCCGTCGTAGCGGCCACCGCCACCGATCGCGGACTGCGCGCCGAGGCCGTCGTGGACGAACTCGAAGGTCGTGCGCATGTAGTAGTCGAGCCCACGGACGAGCCGGGGCGCGTCCTCGAAGGGGACGCCCATCGCCGTGAGGTGCCGGCGTACCTGCTCGAGGTGGGTCGCGCAGTCGGCGCACAGCGAGGTGCTGATGAGAGGCGCGTCGGCGAGCTGGGCCTGGACCTCGGGGCGCTTGTCGTCGAGGACGCGCAGCGGGTTGAGCTCGGCGCGGCGGCGGGTCTCCGCGTCGAGGTCGAGCCCGGCGAGGAAGGCCTGCAGCGCGTCGCGGTAGGCGGGTCGGCAGGCGGCGTCGCCGAGCGAGGTGAGCAGCAGCCGGGCCTGGGTCACGCCGACCTCGGCGTAGCCGCGCCAGGCCAGGGCAACGACCTCGGCGTCGAGCGCCGGGTCGTCGACACCGAGCGCCTCGACACCGACCTGCTGGAACTGCCGGAAGCGGCCGGCCTGGGGGCGCTCGGCGCGGAACATCGGCCCGGCGTAGCGCAGCTTGACCGGCAGCTGGCCGCGGTGGAGGCCGGCCTGCAGCGCGGCGCGCAGGACCCCGACGGTGCCCTCCGGCCGCAGCGTCAGCGAGCGGTCGCCGCGGTCGGTGAAGGTGAACATTTCCTTGCTGACGACGTCGGTGGACTCCCCGACACCGCGGGAGAACAGCGCAGTGTCCTCGAAGACCGGCGGCTCGACCCAGCCGTAACCGGCCAGCACCGAGGGCGCGAGCAGCGCGTCGCGGACCTCGAGGAAGGCCGAGCCGGGCAGGACGTCGTAGGTGCCCTTCGGGGCGGTGAACACCTACAGCCCCCGGGTCGGCGGGGCGGGGACGAGCTCCTGCAGGAAGGGGTTGGTCGCGCGCTCACGGCCGATCGTGGTCGCTGCCCCGTGACCGGGCAGGACGACGGTCTCGTCAGGGAGCGGCAGCACGACGCGGCGCAGTGAGTCCTGCATCTGGCCCCAGTCGCCGCCGGGCAGGTCGGTGCGACCGATCGAGCCGGCGAAGAGCAGGTCGCCGGCGAGCATGACGGGCTCGTCATCGCCGGTCCGGAAGACGATCGACCCGGGCGTGTGGCCCGGCGCGAGGTCGACCTCGAAGCGGACCCCGGCGAGCTCGATGGGCCCGGCCTCCGACAGCTCGACGACGTCGTCGGGCTCGCTGAAGGTCATCCCGCCGAACAGCTGGGAGCCCACCGCCATCGACAGCCCGCGGGCCGGGTCGGACAGGAGCGCGCGGTCGTCGGGGTGGACGTAGGCGGGGATGCCGTGGGCCCCGCAGACCGGCACGACCGACCACATGTGGTCGATGTGGCCGTGGGTCAGCAGCACCGCGACCGGCTGGAGGCGGTGCTCGCGCAGCAGGTCGTCGAGACCGGGGACGGCGTCCTGTCCGGGGTCGACGACGACGCACTCCTGACCGGGACCGGTCGCCACGACGAAGCAGTTCGTCCCGAACGAGCCGGCCGGGAACCCGCGGACCAGCACGTCCGTCCCTCCTGTTGCAGGTGTGAGAGGACGACCCTACCGGCGCGCTTGCGGCCTGATCGACCGGTATTCCCTAGGATCAGGGCCGTGAGCACCATGGAGCCCGACTCAGGAGGACCCGGCGTGGCCAGCAGCAAGCGCGAGCGCGAGCTCGCACGGATGCGCGCGGAGCGACAGGCGGCGCGACGTGCGGCAGCCGAGGCCCGCCGCAAGCAGCGCCAGACCGTCATCGCCGCCGTCATCGCGATCGTGGTGATCGGGGCCGGAGCGGCCTTCGCCGCGAGCAGCGTGCTGGGTGGCGACGACGACACGGTCGCGAGCTCGAACCCGACACCCACCGCGTCGCCCGCGGCCAACACCGCGACGACGTGCGCCTACAACAAGACCGGCGAGCCGTCGGGAGGCAAGGTGCTCCCGGCGCTGCCGCCCCCGACCGGGGTCGAGCGCGTCAAGACCGCCGTGGCGACGATGGAGACCAACCGAGGCAAGGTCGTCCTGGAGCTCAACTCCAAGGCCGCGCCGTGCACCTCCAACAACTTCCGCTCGCTGGCCCACTTCGGCTTCTTCGACGCCACGTCGTGCCACCGGCTCACGACCGAGGGCATCTTCGTCCTGCAGTGCGGCGACCCGACCGGCACCGGCAGCGGCGGCCCGGGCTACGCCTTCCCCGACGAGAACCTCGCCGGGGCGACCTACCCCGCGGGCACGGTCGCGATGGCCAACTCCGGCGCCAACACCAACGGCAGCCAGTTCTTCCTCGTCTACAAGGACACCCAGCTGCCGCCGCAGTACACCCCGTTCGGCACGATCACGGGTGGCCTCGACGTGCTGCTCAAGGTCGCGGCCGGTGGTTCGGAGCCCGCGGGTGACGGCAAGCCCAAGACCGAGCTGAAGATCACCAAGCTGCGGGCCAAGCTCAAGACCGCCTAGCAGCAACCCGTACGACGAGAGGCCGGTCCGCACCGCGGGCCGGCCTCTCGTCGTCCACCGGGCCCCGCGTCGGTGGGTCACCCGACGTATTGGTGGTACACTCTTCGCGTGCCCACAGCCCGACCGCGACACCAGATCACCGAGACACCCGAGGTGGCCCGGGCCCTGGACCGCGCAGCGGCACGCTGGCCGAACGAGTCCCGCTCTCGACTTCTCCTGCGACTGGTCGATGCCGGTGACAGCGCCTTGGCCGACGAGTCGGCGCGCGTGACGCAGGCGCGGCGCACGGCCGTGAGCGTGTCCAAGGGCGCCTACCCCGATGCCTTCGGCGAGGGCTACCTCGACGAGCTGCGCGCCGACTGGCCGGAGTGATCGCTCTCGACGCCAGCGTGCTCGTCGCCCACTTCTCCGCCGGTGACGAGCACCATGCCGACGCAACCAGCGTGCTGGACGCAGGCGCGGCCGAGGGCTTCCTCCTGCACACGATGACCCTGACCGAGGTGCTCGTCGGCGGCGCGCGTGTCGGCCGCGCGGCACAGCTGCTCTCGGACATCACCGCCATGGGCGTGGCGGTGGCGCCGCGTGACGACGACGAGCCGCTTCGACTCGCGGAGCTCCGTGTCGCGACCGGCCTCAAGCTCCCCGACTGCTGCGTGCTCGACACGGCAGTGACGCACGGGGCGCGGCTCGCGACCTTCGACCGGTCGCTGGCCGAGGCTGCCCGACGGATCGGCGTGGTCGTCCTGAACTGACGTCCGCGCGAGTCAGGTCAGCTGGTGACGCGGTAGGCGTCGTAGACGCCCTCGACGGCGCGGACCTGGGTGAGCAGGTGCCCGAGGTGCTTCGGGTCGGCCATCTCGAAGGAGAAGCGGGAGACCGCGACGCGGTCGCGGGTCGTCGTCACCGTCGCCGACAGGATGTTGACGTGCGCGTCGGAGAGCATCCGGGTGACGTCGGACAGCAGCCGGGTGCGGTCGAGCGCCTCGACCTGGATGTTGACGAGGAACAGCGAGCCGGCGGTCGGGGCCCACTCGACGGCCACGACGCGGTCGGGCTCGGCGAGCAGCTGGTCGGCGTTGACGCAGTCGCGGCGGTGGACCGAGACGCCGCGGCCGCGGGTGACGAAACCGACGACGTCGTCGCCGGGCACCGGCGTGCAGCACTTGGCGAGCTTGACCCAGACGTCGCTGACGTCCTTGACGACGATGCCCGGGTCGCCCGGGGTGCGGGTGCGCGCCTTGCGCGGGGTCGGGACAGCGGTCTCGGCGAGGTCCTCCGCGGCCCCGTCGGCGCCCCCGAGGGACTGCACGACCTTGTGCACGACGGTCTGCGCCGACACCTCACCGCTGCCGACGGCGGCGTAGAGCGCGGTGATGTCGGCGAGCCGCAGCTCCTTGACGACCGCGAGCAGCCCGTCACCGCCGAGCAGCCGCTGCAGCGGCAGGCCCGCCTTGCGCATCGCGCGGGTCAGCGCGTCCTTGCCGGCCTCGACGGAGTCCTCGCGACGCTCCTTGGCGAACCACTGCCGGATCTTGTTGCGCGCCCGGGGGCTCTTGACGAACTGCAGCCAGTCCTGCGACGGGTGGGCGGTCTCGGCCTTCGAGGTGAAGACCTCGATGACGTCGCCGTGCTCCAGGGTCGACTCGAGCGGCACCAGCCGGCCGTTGACCCGGGCGCCGATGCAGCGGTGACCGACCTCGGTGTGGACCGAGTAGGCGAAGTCGACCGGCGTGGAGCCGGCGGGCAGCGCGATGACGTCGCCCTTGGGCGTGAAGACGAAGACCTCGGTGGAGTGCAGGTCGAAGCGCAGCGAGTCGAGGAAGTCGTCGGGGTCCGAGGCCTCGCGCTGCCAGTCGAGCAGCTGGCGCAGCCAGGCCATCTCGTCGCCGCGAGAGGGGGCGCCGGGGGCGCTGTCGACCGGCCCCTCCTTGTACTTCCAGTGCGCCGCGATGCCGTACTCCGCGCGCTTGTGCATCTCCTGGGTGCGGATCTGCATCTCGACGGTCTTGCCCTCAGGGCCGATCACCGTCGTGTGCAGCGACTGGTACATGTTGAACTTGGGCATCGCGATGTAGTCCTTGAAGCGCCCCGGCACGGGCGACCACAGCGCGTGGATGGTGCCGAGCGCGGCGTAGCAGTCGCGCACGTCGTCGACGAGGACCCGGATCCCGACGAGGTCGTAGATGTCGCCGAAGTCGCGCTCCCGCACGATCATCTTCTGGTAGATCGAGTAGTAGTGCTTGGGCCGCCCGGTCACGGTCGCCTTGATCTTGGCGGCCCGCAGGTCGGTCGACACCCGCTCCACGACCTCCGCGAGCTGGGTGTCGCGCGAGGGCGCCCGCTCCGCGACCAGGCGCACGATCTCGTCGTACCTCTTGGGGTAGAGGGTCGCGAACGACAGGTCCTCAAGCTCCCACTTGATGGTGTTCATGCCGAGGCGGTGCGCGAGCGGAGCGAGGATCTCGAGGGTCTCGCGGGCAGTGCGCTCCTGCTTGTCCTGCGGCATGTAGCGCAGGGTCCGCATGTTGTGCAGGCGGTCCGCGAGCTTGATGACGAGCACCCGCGGGTCGCGGGCCATCGCGACCACCATCTTGCGGATCGTCTCGGCCTTCGCGGCGTCGCCGAACTTCACCTTGTCGATCTTGGTGACGCCGTCGACGAGGTGCGCGACGTCGGCGCCGAAGTCGTCCTCGACCTGGGCCAGGGTGTAGGCGGTGTCCTCGACGGTGTCGTGCAGCAGCGCGGCGACCAGCGTGGTGGTGTCCATCCCGAGCTCGGCGAGGATGGTCGTGACCGCGAGCGGGTGGGTGATGTAGGGATCGCCGCTCTTGCGGCGCTGGCCGTCGTGGACCTGCTCGGCGACCTCGTAGGCGCGCTGCACGACCTTGACGTCGGCTTTGGGGTGCGACGCGCGGATGGTGCGGACCAGCGGCTCGAGGACCGGCAGGACCTCGCCGGGCCCGGAGCGGGTGAGCCGGGCCAGCCGAGCCCGGACCCGGCGCCCGGTCGGCGGACCAGTGTCGGGGTCCTCGTCGTCGTCGAGCAGGGGTACGCCGGAACCGCCCGTCGGAGCAGGCTCGGCAGTGGCGTCGGCCGGGCGCGGCTGTGCCTGCGGCGACACGGCGGCGAGGGCGTCCTCGTCGGTGCTGTCGCCGGGCGGGCTCGCGACGGGGGTGACGTCACCTGCCACGGGCGGCTCCTCAGGCTCGGGGTGCAGCCGAGTCTACGGGCGGGCCAGTCGCCTGTCTGTCAGACAGGCAGCAGGACGTGCACCGGCAAGCCGGGGTGGGCGGCCTCGACGGTCGCGCGGCCCGGCAGGAAGGTCAGCTCCATGAGCACCGACAGCGCGACCGGGACCGCACCGGCCCGGCGGACGAGCTCGACCACCGCGGCCGCGGTGCCGCCGGTGGCGAGGACGTCGTCCACGACGAGGACCCGCTCCCCCGGCGCGAAGGCGTCGCGGTGGACCTGCAGGGCGTCGGTGCCGTACTCCAGGTCGTAGCGGACCTCGTGGGTCTCGCGTGGCAGCTTGCCGGGCTTGCGGCACGGGACCAGCCCGGCCCCCACGTGGTAGGCCACGGGGGCTGCGAGCAGGAAGCCACGGGCCTCGATGCCGACGACCTTGTCGATGCTGCCGACCGGGTGGTCGGCCACCATCGCGTCGACGACGGCGGTGAAGCAGTCGTGGTCGGCGAGGACCGGCGAGATGTCCTTGAAGACGATGCCAGGGGTCGGGAAGTCAGGGACGTCGAGGACCCGCTCCCGCAGCAGCGCCGTCAGGTCCACTAGCGCTTCTTCCGCTTCTTCTTGCCGCTCGGCTGACCGGGGCGGCCGCCCTTGCTCTTCGCCTGCGGCGGGCGCCGGGTGCCGGCCGCGGGCTGGGCGGTCGCGGGGGTCACGACGGCAGTGGCGGTCGGGCCGTCACCGGCCGCGAGGTCCTCGTCGGGCGGGAGCGGCTGCCCGGCGGCGCGGGCCGCTGCGCGCTGCGCGAAGCGGCCGCCGGCCTTGCTCACCTGGCCGGAGCGGCGGGCGAGGACGCGCTGGGTCAGCTTGATGTAGGCGTCCTCGCGCTCCTTGAGCTCCACGAACAGCGGGGTGCACAGGAAGATCGAGGAGTAAGCGCCGGCAGCCATGCCGACGAACAGCGCGAGCGCGAGGTCCTTGAGCGTGCCGGCGCCGAGCAGGAACGCCCCGACGAACAGCAACCCGGACACCGGGAGCAGGGCGATCAGCGTGGTGTTGACCGACCTCATGAAGGTCTGGTTGAGCGCGAGCTCGGCGGCCTCGGTGTAGGTCGTCGAGCTGCCGCCGGCGATCCCGCGGGTGTTCTCCTCGACCTTGTCGAAGACCACCACCGCGTCGTACAGCGAGAAGCCCAGGATGGTGAGCAGCGCGATGATCGTCGCTGGGGTGACGACGAAGCCGGTGAGGGAGTAGATGCCGGCGGCCAGGACGAGGTCGTGCAGCAGCCCGACGATCGACGCGAAGGCCATCTTGGGCTCGAACCGGATCGAGATGTAGATCATCACCAGGACGAGGAAGGCGACCAGGCCCTGGATCGCCTTGTTGGTGACCTGCTCTCCCCAGGCGGGCCCGACGTTGGACGAGATGATCTGCGACTCCTGGACCTCCGGGAACCGCTCGGTGATGGCGACGATGACGTCGTCGATCTGCTTGTCGGTGATCGGCGGGGTCTGGACCTTGAGGTCCTCCTCGCCGTTGGAGCGCCCGACGGTCTGGACGATGACCTCCTCGAGCTGGAGGTCCTCGAACAGCGCGCGGGCGTCCTCGACCGAGGAGCTGTTGGACGGCCACTGGAACACCGCCCCGCCCTTGAACTCCACACCCAGGTTGAAGCCGCGGAAGATCATGCTCGCGAAGCTGATGGCGACCAGGGTGATGGCGATGGCGTAGAACCGCTTGCGCTTGCCGATGATCTGGAACTCGGTCTCGCCGCGGTAGAGCCTGCTGCCGATGCCCATGTCAGGCCTCCTGGGGAGCGGTGGGACCGGGCTTGCCCGGCGTGGGGTCGACTGCACCGCGCGGACGCGCGAGACCGGACAGCTTCTCGTTCGTGAACCACGGGTAGCGCGACAGGAACGACACCAGCGGCCGGGTGAACAGGAACACCACGACGACGTCGATCAGGGTCGACAGGCCGAGGGTGAACGCGAAGCCGCGGACCGAGCCGACCGACAGGAAGTACAGCGTGATGGCGGACAGGAAGCTGACCGAGTTGGCGGACAGGATCGTGCGCCTGGCCCGGACCCACGCGCGGTCGGCGGCACTGCGTGGGCTTCTCCCCTCTCTCACCTCGTCCTTCAGTCGTTCGAAGTAGACGATGAAGGAGTCGGCGGTGATGCCCACGGCCACGATGAAGCCGGCGATGCCGGCGAGCGACAGCGCGAAGCCGATCTGGTCGCCGAGGATCGTGACGGACCCGTAGACCAACGATCCGGCGACGCCGAGCCCGAAGATCGTGACGAGCCCGAGGATGCGGTAGTAGAGGATCGCGTAGACGATCACGACCGCGATCCCGATGCCGCCGGCGATGAGCCCGGCGCTGAGCTGGTCGTCGCCGAGGGTGGCCGAGACGACCTCGACCTGGCCGGTCGTGAACGACAGCGGCAGGGCGCCGTACTTGAGGGTGTTGGCGAGCTCGGCCGAGGACTTGCGGTTGAAGTCGCCGGTGATCTGGGCGTCGCCGTCGATGCGCTCGTTGATCGTCGGGGCCGAGAGCACCAGGCCGTCGAGCACGATCGCGACGTTCTTGCCGGTCGTCTTCACCGTGAGGTCGGTGAACTTCTTCTGGCCCTCACCGGTGAAGCTCACGACGATCTGCCAACCGGTGCCGAACTGGTCGAGGCTCGCGGTCGCGCCCTTGACGTCGGTGCCGATGACCGCGGCGGCGTCGAGCTGGTACTTCACGGCGCCGTCGTCGGAGCAGGCGATGATCTGCTGCTCGGGCTTGTCGAGCGAACCGCCCTCGCGGGCGCCGGGGACGCTGCAGTCGAGCGCCTCGAAGGCCTGCGGGGTGTAGACGTCGCCGGACTTCGGCCCGGTGTAGGCGGGCCCGCCGGAGGCGGTCGGCGTCGGGCTGGCCGCGCCGCTCGGGGTAGCGGCCGGGCTGGCCGCGGAGGTCGCCGTCGCGGTGGGAGTGGGGGTCGGCGCGGCGACGCCGAGCAGGGCCGGCGGGACGGCGCGGCCGTTGCTCGTGGCGCTCGGTGCCGGGTTGACGGCCGGCGCGCTGGCAGTCGGAGCCGGGCTGCCGGTCGGCACGGTCGTGGGCACGGCCGTCGGGATCGGCTGCGGGCTGCCGGCCGCCTGGTTGAGGACCTCGCGGAAGCGCAGCTGCGCCGTCACGGTGAGGGCCCGCAGCGACTCCCGGGTGCCGCCCGGCACCGACACGACGATGTTGCTGCCCTGCGTGACGACCTCGGCCTCGGCGACACCCAGGCCGTTGACGCGGCGCTGGATGATCTCGATGGCCGTGTCGAGCTGCGCCTGGGTCGGCGGCGTGTCGCCCTGCTCCTGCTGTACCTGTAGCACGACGCTCGCGCCACCGCGCAGGTCGAGGCCGAGCTTCGGGGTGAGCGGACCGTCGTCGCCACCGAACCAGACGACGGAGTACATGATCGCGAACAGCGCCGCGAGGGCACCGAAGTACCTGCCGACGTGCAGCTGGTTGCGCGACGCTGGACCTGAACGTGCCACGGCCGAGTGACTCCTTGAGTCGAGAAGCGGGCGCCCGTCAGCCCTCATCGGGAGGGGCGCGACCACCGAACGCTAGCCGCAAACCGGGTGCCGGTGCGCGAGGCGGGGCCTCGGGAGGACGACGAGCGGACCGGGCAGGGGGTTCCCGAGTGGCTCAGCCGGCGCTGTCGAGCCCGTCACCGAGGTCGAGCGGCAGCACGTCGACGCCCCCGACGGGGCCCGGCGGGCGCAGCCCGAGGTGGGTCCAGGCCGCCGGCGTGGCGACCCGGCCGCGGGGGGTGCGGAGCACCAGCCCGGAGCGCACGAGGAAGGGCTCGGCGACCTCCTCGACGGTCTCGGCCTCCTCGGAGACCGCGACGGCGAGCGTGGACAGCCCGACCGGGCCGCCGCCGAAGCGGTGGACGAGGGCCTCCAGCACCGCGCGGTCGAGCCGGTCGAGGCCGAGCTCGTCGACGTCGTAGACCGCCAGCGCGTCGCGGGCGATCGCGCGGGTGACGACACCGTCGGCGCGCACCTCGGCGTAGTCGCGGACCCGGCGCAGCAGCCGGTTGGCGATGCGCGGCGTGCCGCGCGAGCGGCCCGCGACCTCGACGGCCCCGTCGGGGCGCAGGTCGACCCCGAGCAAACCGGCGGAGCGGGTCAGGACCTGCTCGAGCTCGGCCGGGCTGTAGGGCTCCATGTGGGCGGTGAAGCCGAAGCGGTCGCGCAGCGGGCCGGTCAACAGGCCCGAGCGGGTCGTGGCCCCGACGAGGGTGAACGGCGCCACCTCGAGCGGGATCGCGGTCGCCCCCGGACCCTTGCCGACGACCACGTCGACGCGGAAGTCCTCCATCGCGACGTAGAGCAGCTCCTCCGCGGGCCGGGCGATGCGGTGGATCTCGTCGATGAACAGCACCTCGCCCTCGGTGAGGCTGCTGACGAGGGCCGCGAGGTCGCCGGCCCGCTCGAGCGCGGGGCCGCTGGTGATGCGGATCGGGGTGCCGAGCTCCTGCGCGATGATCATCGCGAGGCTGGTCTTGCCGAGCCCGGGCGCGCCGGAGAGCAGCACGTGGTCCGGCGGCCGGCCACGGCGCTTGGCGCTCTCCAGCACGAGGGTGAGCTGCTCGCGGACCCGCTCCTGCCCGACGAACTCGTCCAGCCGGCGCGGCCGCAGCGCGGCCTCGACCCGCTGCTCCTCCTCGTCGAGCGGCTGCTCGGGCAGGGTCACCGGGCGCGTCCGAGCATCGCGAGGGCCTCCTTGAGCAGCACCGGGACGTCGGCGTCGGTGGCGTCCGGTCGCGACTCTGCCAGCCGGGCGACGGCGTCGTCGACCTGCGCGGTGGTGAAGCCCAGGCCGCCGAGCGCGGCCCCGAGCGTCGCCTGCCAGGCGGGCAGCCCGGCCGCGACGGGCGCGGGCGTGTCGTCGAGGACCCCGAGGGCGGCGGCCTTGTCCTTGAGCTCGAGCACCATCCGCTGGGCGCCCTTCTTGCCGATGCCGGGCACGAGGCACAACGCGGCGAGGTCCTCCGTGAGCAGCGCGCGGCGGACCGCGTCGGGGGCGTGCACCGACAGCACGGCCTGCGCGACTCTCGGCCCGATACCGCTCGCGGACTGCAGCATCTCGAAGACGAGCCGCTCGTCGTCCTCGCCGAAGCCGTAGAGGGTCAGGCTGTCCTCGCGCACGACGAGGCTGGTGGCGAAGGCCACCTGCTCGCCCACGCGGGCGCGCGCCTTCGTGCCCGGCGTCGTGTGGAGCGCGAGCCCCACCCCGCCGACCCGCACCACGAGGCCGTCCGGGGTCAGGGCAGTCACGACCCCCTCGACGGACGCGATCACCGGCGTACTCCTGTCCGTGCTCCGGCCAGCGCTGTGGCGAGCCGCTGCTGCTGGGCCCCGCGCCACAGGTGGCAGATCGCGAGGGCGAGGGCGTCAGCGGCGTCGGCGGGCTTGGGGGGCGCGTCGAGGCGCAGCAGCCGGGTGACCATCGCGCCGACCTGGGCCTTGTCGGCGCGGCCGGAGCCGGTGACGGCGGCCTTGACCTCGCTCGGGGTGTGCAGCGCGACGGGCAGGCCGCGGCGGGCCGCGCAGGTGATGGCGACGGCGCCGGCCTGCGCGGTGCCCATCACGGTGCGGACGTTGTGCTGCGCGAAGACCCGCTCGACGGCCACCGCGTCGGGACGGTGCAGGTCGAGCCAGCGCTCGACCTCCTCCTCGAGCGCGACCAACCGCGCGCCCAGCTCTGCGTCGGCCGGTGTGCGCGCCACACCCACGGCGACCAGGGTGGCCCGCCCGGGCGCGCCCTCGACCACGCCGAGCCCGCACCGCGTCAGCCCCGGGTCGACCCCCAGCACCCGCACGCCCGGCTCCCGCCTGTAGAACACCTGTTCCCCGAGACTAGGGGGCCGTCGGGCGCGCCGAGGGGAGGCGCGCCCCGGCGTGGCGCGGTGCTGGGCGGTGCACTGCGTGCCACTCTCGGGACCGGTCTCACGGGAATGGGTCTAAAAGGGGGTACGCCGGATGCAGCGCGCTGTCGTCACCGCCGTCGCAGGCGCTCTGCTCGGCGCCGTCGTCGTGCTGGCCGTCGTGCTGCTGGCCGCCCCGCCCGCCTCCCTGCTGGCCGTCGCCGTCTTCGCCGGTCTCGCGGTCGCGGCCGAGCTGCTCGGCGAAGAGGTCTACGGCTCGACGACGGTCTCGCTGTCGGCCGTGCCGGTGCTGGCGGCGCTGGCCGCGGGCGAGCCGGTCGCCGCTGTCGTCGCCGCCGGGGCCGCCGGACTGGCCACGACCGCGGCCGCGCGCAGCCGGCGGGCCGAGCAGTACGTCTTCAACACCGCCGCGCTCGTCGTCGCCGCCGGGGTCGCCGCGGTCCCCTTCGCGCTGCTCCCGTGGTCGTCCCTGCCCGCGCTCGGGGTCGCGGGGCTGGCGAGCGGCCTGGGCTACTTCGCGGTCGACAACGGGCTCGTCGCGCTGGTGGTCGGCCTCGACCAGCGACGCACGCCCGCGGAGGTCTTCCGCACGGACCTGTCGTGGTCGCTTCCCCACTTCGCGGCGTACGGCGTGCTGGCGGCCGCGCTCGGCTACGCCTGGACGACCGCGGGGCTGTGGGGGCTGGTCGCGTTCCTGGTGCCGCCGCTGCTCGTGCGGGTCGGCCAGCAGCAGTACCTCCGCCAGACCCGCGACTCCGTCGTGCGGCTGCAGGCGCTCGCCGAGGACCTCGCGGCCGCGAAGGCCGTCGCCGACGCCGCGGCCGCCGAGCTCGCCGACCGGCACCGGTCGACCGCCGCCGCGCTGGCCGGGGCGATCGACGCCCGCGACTCCACCACCGGCGGCCACGTCGAGCGGGTCGCCGCCCTCGGTCAGGCGCTGCTCGAGGAGGTCGACCCGGCGCTGGCCGCCGACCCGCAGCTGGCCTTCGGGTTCTTGCTGCACGACGTCGGCAAGATCGGCGTCCCCGACGCGGTCCTGCAGAAGCAGGGTCCCCTCGACGAGGCCGAGCGCGCGGTCATGGACCGCCACCCCGACATCGGCTTCCGGATCGTCAGCGAGGCGGGCTTCTCCCCCGTCGTCGCCGAGCTGGTCCTCACCCACCACGAGCGGTGGGACGGCCTGGGCTACCCGCGCGGCCTCGTCGGCGAGCAGATCCCGGTGCAGGCCCGGCTGTTCTCGGTCGCCGACGCGCTCGACGCGATGACCTCGGACCGGCCCTACCGCCAGGGGCTGTCGCTGACCGCAGCGCTGGACGAGCTCGACCGCCACGCGGGCACGCAGTTCGACCCCGCGGCCGTCGACGCGCTGCGCCGGCTCGACCCGGACCTGCTGCGCCACCTGCTGCGCCTCGAGCAGCGCCGCACCGTCATCTCGCTCGTCTGACGCCCCCGCGGCCGGGCGGGGCGGTCAGACGGACTCGAGGACCTCGTCGGAGACGTCGAAGTTGCCCCACACGTTCTGCACGTCGTCGAGGTCCTCGAGGGCGTCGACCAGCTTGAGGACCTTGCGGGCGGCCTCGTCCTCGAGCGGCACCGACAGCGAAGGCAGCCAGGCCATGTCCGCGGAGTCGACCGTGAGGCCGGCCTCCGTGGCGGCGTCGCGCACGGCGCGGGTGTCGGTGGGGTCGCAGAGCACCTCGAAGGCCTCGCCCTGGTCGTTGACGTCCTCGGCGCCGGCATCGAGAACAGCCGTCAGCACGTCGTCCTCGGTGAGCCCGTCGGTCTTGGTGATGAGCACGACGCCCTTGCGGCCGAACAGGTAGGCCACCGAGCCGGGGTCGGCCGGGTTGCCGCCGTTGCGGGTGATGGCGATCCGGACCTCGGCGGCCGCGCGGTTGCGGTTGTCGGTGAGGCACTCCACCAGCAGCGCGGCGCCGCCCGGGCCGTAGGCCTCGTAGGTGATCTCCTCGTAGGCCGCGGCGTCGCCCATCTCGCCGCTGCCGCGCTTGATGGCCCGCTCGATGTTGTCGGACGGGACCGAGAGCCGCTTGGCACCGGCGATCGCGTCGGCGAGCGTCGGGTTGCCGGCCGGGTCCGGGCCACCCGTGCGGGCCGCGACCTCGATGGTCTTGATCAGCTTGGCGAACAGCTTGCCGCGCTTGGCGTCGACGACGGCCTTCTTGTGCTTGGTCGTCGCCCACTTGGAGTGGCCGCTCATCCCCGCGCCTCCTGGATCATCTCGACGAACAGTCCGTGCACGCGGGTGTCGCCCGTGAGCTCGGGGTGGAAGGCGGTCGCGAGCACCGCGCCCTGCCGCACCGCCACGACCCTACCGGCGGCCCGACCAACATCGCCGTCCGTGGCGTCCTGCGGTCGGCCTTGCAGCGGCGCGCTCGCGTCGTAGGACGCAACGCGGGCGAGCACCTCGACCGACGGGCCGACGCGCTCGACCCAGGGCGCGCGGATGAAGACGGCGTGCAGCGGCGACCCGGCGAAGCAGACGTCGGCCTCGAAGCTGTCGACCTGCGACCCGAAGGCGTTGCGCCGCACCGACACGTCGAGCCCGCCGAGCAGCGGCTGACCGGGCAGGCCGTCGAGCACCTCGTCGGCGAGCAGCACCATCCCGGCGCAGGAGCCGTACGTCGGAAGGCCCTGTGCGACGGCGTCCCGGAGCGGCTCGAGCAGGTCGAACAGCCCGAGCAGGCGGCCGATCGCGGTGGACTCCCCGCCCGGGATCACGACCCCGTCGAGACCGGCGAGCTCACCGGGCGCCCGCAAGGGCGTCGTACGCGCCCCTGCTGCCTCGAGCGCGGCCACGTGCTCCCGGACGTCGCCCTGCAGGGCGAGCACGCCGACGAGCGGGGCTACCAACCGCGCTTGGCGAGCAGGTCCCCCGCGCCGAGGGAGTCGACGGAGATGCCGACCATGGCCTCGCCGAGACCGCGCGACACCTTGGCGATGCGCTCGGCGTCGGTGAAGAACGCGGTGGCCTCGACGCACGCGCGGGCGCGCGACACGGGGTCACCGGACTTGAAGATGCCGCTGCCGATGAAGACGCCGTCGGCGCCGAGCTGCATCATCATCGCCGCGTCGGCCGGAGTCGCGACGCCGCCGGCGGTGAAGAGCACGACGGGCAGCCGGCCGAGCTCGGCGGTCTCGCGGACCAGCTCGACGGGGGCCCGCATCTCCTTCGCGGCCTCGAAGATCTCCGCGGAGTCCATGACGGTGAGGCGCTTGATCTCGCCGAGGATGGTGCGGATGTGGGTGGTCGCCTGCGACACGTCACCGGTGCCGGCCTCGCCCTTGGAGCGGATCATCGCCGCGCCCTCGGAGATGCGGCGCAGCGCCTCGCCGAGGTTGGTCGCGCCGCAGACGAACGGCACCGTGAAGGACTGCTTGTCGATGTGGTGGGCGTAGTCGGCGGGGGTGAGGACCTCGGACTCGTCGATGTAGTCGACGCCGATCGCCTGCAGGACCTGGGCCTCGACGAAGTGGCCGATGCGGGCCTTGGCCATGACCGGGATGGAGACCTCGGCCTTGATGCCGTCGATCATGTCGGGGTCGCTCATCCGCGCGACGCCACCGTCACGGCGGATGTCGGCGGGCACGCGCTCGAGCGCCATGACCGCGACGGCCCCGGCGTCCTCGGCGATCCGGGCCTGCTCGGCGTTGACGACGTCCATGATCACGCCGCCCTTGAGCATCTCCGCCATGCCGCGCTTGACGAGCGGGGAACCGGTCACAGGGCTTGTCATGGCGGGCCTTCCAGAGGGAGCGGGAGCGCCCTCATCCTAGGTCAGCCGAAGGTCAACGGTCGCCCCGAAGGCAGCAGCAGGACCCACGTGGGGCCGGGCTTGAGAGCGATGTCACGCCCCTTCGCGTCGTAGTAGCGGGTGCCGGTCGCCGCGCCGAGCCGCTTCCACGTCCCGGTAGTGCGCCGGCCGTCGCGCAGGACCGTGACCTCGCCGCTCCCGGTGGTCACCGAGAAGGGGCTGACCTGGCCGTTGACGTCGGAGTACTGGCTACCGCGGACCCGCACCCGCTGCACGACGATGTTGGCCGCGGCGACCCCGCGCATCCGCTGGCCGTCCTGGAACACCGCCCACTTCCCGCTCGGCGGGTCGTAGCGGACGTCGACGCGGGCGATGTGGGAGAAGCCCACCCGCGCGGTGCGGGTCGGCGCGCCCGGCAGCGCCGGACCGAAGCGGAACCCCACGTCCCGCGGCACGACCGCCTGCGGGCGCTGGCGCACGAGCGTCGCCGGGACCGTGAAGAAGTTGCGGGCGTCCTTGCGCAGGGCCCCCAGGCGGTACGACGAGGGCAGTGCGTCGTAGGAGGCGTCGAGGACCCGCCCGGCCCGCACCGCCGCCGCGAACTTGCGCTTCACGCCGGTGTTGCCGCCGCTGAACCCGACGGCGACCTTGCCGTAGGGCCGCAGCAGCTCGATGTCGTTCTCCCGGACGCTGCGGATCGGGCCGACCTCGCGCCGGTCGCTGCCGTCGAAGAGCGCGAGAAAGCGGGTCGACCCGCCCTCCATGAGCTCCTCGTAGACGACGGCCGCCCGGTCGAGCCCGACGTGGTAGGGCCGGGCCAGCGGGGAGTTGTCGACCTTGAGCGCGACCAGCCCGGCAGTGGGAGCGGGGCGGGTGCCGGTCAGCGGGCTCGCCGGCCCGGTGGGCGTAGGGCGCGCTGTCACGGGTGGGGTCGTGGCGGGCGCGGCGGTGGCCTTGACCGGCACCGCGGCCGGCGGCTGCTGCGCGGCGGGCTCGGTGCCGCAGCCGGCGACCAGGGCGGCGCCGAGCAGCAGGCCGCCGACGACCCGGGGGAAGGCGCCGCGCGTCCGGGTGGTCACGGGGCGACGCTACGTCCCAGGGCCGCGGACGTCCGGCAGACGCGCCCGTGCTGGCCACGCGGCAAGCGTGCTGTGGTGCCGGGGACAGGGCCGGTGCCGGGACAGGGCCGCCGACCGCGGGGCCGTCAGGTGAGGGCGGTGTCGTCGATCTCGAAGAAGACCGGTATCCGACGCCGCCCGGCGAGCCGCAGTGCCCGGACCATCCGCTTGAAGCGCAGCGAGCGGGTGTCCTTGACGGCGCTGTTGTGGAACGACCGGGCCAGCCCCACCCGGACCCCGGCGGCGGCGAGCTCGTCGAGGGCCGCGCCGGCGGGGGCGTGCGCGACGACGGCCCGCAGTGCGCGGGTCAGGTCGTTCTCGACGGTCTCCCTGCCCTCGTCACCGGCCTCGACGGCGTCGTGGGCGAGCGCCGCCATCCGGTCGGTCGCCGGGCCGGGCGGCAGCAGCGGGACGAGAGCCCGGGCGGCGGCGGCCCGTCGCACGAGCTGGGCATCGAGCGCTGCCCAGGCCGCGTCGACGCGGGCGTGCTGGCGGTCGAGGCGGCCGGCGGTCCAGGTGATGTAGGAGGCGAGCAGGACGAGGACGACGACCGCAGTGGTCACGCTGCCGACGCCGGTCACCGCGGGTCCAGCCGGGCGATCCAGGACCGCAGCGCCGGCAGCAGCCGGCCGGGGTCGTCGTCGCTGCCGTCGACGGAGTCGGCGAGCCCGTGCAGCTCCTCGGTGAGGACGTCGTCGAGGTCGACCGGTGCGGCCTCGCGCACCGCTTCGTAGACGGCCAGGACCATGCGGGTGACGGTCGCCCAGTCGTAGCGGCGCACGACCTCGTGGCCGGTCGCCGACAGCGCCGCGCGGCGCCGCGGGTCGGCCAGCAGGTCCGCGAGCGCCTCCGCGAGGGCGGCGGCGTCACCGACCGGGAAGAGCACGCCCGCTCCCCCGTCCTCGAGCACCCGGCGGAAGGCCTCGAGGTCGGACGCGACGACGGGGGTGCCGGCGGCCATCGCCTCGATGAGCACGATGCCGAAGGACTCGCCGTGGGTGTTGGGCGCGCAGTAGACGTCGCCGCTCGCGTAGACCCGCGGCTTGTCGGCGTCACTGACCAGGCCGAGCAGCTCGACCCGTTCGCGCAGGGCCAGCGGCACCGAGGATCGGACCTCCTCGACGTCACCGGGGCCGGCGACGAGCAGCCGGACGTCGGGGACGCGGCGGACCAGCTCGGGCAGTGCCTCGAGCAGGACGGCGAGGCCCTTGCGGGGCTCGTCGATGCGGCCGAGGAAGCACACCGTCGGGGCGTCGCCGCGGTCGGGGAACGGCTGCGCGCCCTCGAAGCGGCTGACCTCGACGCCGTTGGGGACGAGCACCGCATCACCGCCGAGGTGCTCGACGACGACCCGGCGGGCAGCCGGCGACACCGCGATCCGGCCGGTGATCTTCTCCAGACCCGGCTGCAGAGCGGTGCCGAAGACCTGCAGGGCGCGGCTGCGGGTCGTGGCGGTGTGGAAGGTCGCGACCATGGGGCCGCGGGCGGCGAAGGTCGCGAGCATCGACAGCGACGGCACGGTCGGCTCGTGGACGTGCAGGACGTCGAAGCGGCCCTCGCGCAGCCAGCGACGGGTGCGGGCGAGCGACAGGGGGCCGAAGGCGAGCCGCGCGACCGAGCCGTTGTAGGGCACGGGGACGGCCCGGCCGGCGGGGACGACGTAGGACGGGAGGTCTGCCTCGTCGGGCTCGTCGACGGGGGTGAGGACCGACACCTCGTGGCCCTGGGAGATCAGCGACTCGGCGAGGTCGCGCACGTGGGCCTGCACGCCGCCGGGGACGTCCCAGGTGTAGGGGCAGACGATCCCGACCCTCACGGGCCTGCCTCGGGTCTGGGCTCCAGGTCCTCGAGCCACAGCCGCTGCAGCATGTGCCAGTCGGCGGGGTGCCGCGCGATGCCGTCGGCGAAGGCGTCGGCCATCGCCTGGGTCATCGTCGCGACGTCGGTGTGGGCGACAGGCGGGAAGAACTCGATGCACCACCCGTCGGGGGTGAAGGACAGGTGGACCGGGACCAGCGCCGCACCGGTCTCCAGCGCGAGCGAGGCGGGGCCCGCGGGCATCCGGGTGCGGGCGCCGAAGAAGTCGACCTCGACCCCGCGGGCCGACAGGTCGCGGTCAGCGAGCAGGGCGAGGCAGCCACCGTCGCGCAACCGCTCGACCATGACGTCGAAGGGGCTGCGCTCGCCGCCGGTCAGCGGCAGCACCTCCATGCCCAGCGACTCGCGGAAGGCCACGAAGCGGTCGAACAGCGACTCCGGACGCAGGCGCTCCGCGACGGTGGTGAAGCGGGTGCCGGTGCCGATCAGCCAGACCGCGGCGGTGTCCCAGTTGCCGCTGTGCGGCAGCGCGAGCACGACGCCCCTGCCGGCCGTGAGGCCGTCGCGCAGGTGGTGCTCGTGGACGGGCTCGGTGCGGGCGACGACGTAGGTGACGGGCATCGTCGGGAGCCGGAAGACCTCGCGCCAGTAGCGGGCGTAGGAGCGCATCGCGGCGCCGACGACGTCCTGGCCCGGCGCGACGCGGGCGAGGTTGGCGCGCAGCCGGTCGACGCCCTTGCCTCCGCGCCGCACCGACAGGTCGGCCCCCCGGTCGAAGAGCCGGGCCGCGACCCCCTCGGGCAGTGCCTTCACGAGGGCCCAGCCACCGGCGTACGCCGCATCCGTCGCGCGCCCGGTCAGGACGCCCGCGACGACTCCAGCGAGCCGGGTCACGCCGGGAGGCTCGCCTGGCGGCGGACCTCGGCCAGCCGCTGGCCGACGGTGACGGCCGTGGCCGCCGCGAGCAGCCACAGCGCGACCGCGAGGACCCACTCCGGAGCGGTGAGGCCCACGAGGAAGGTCCCGAGCAGGACGAGGATGAGCCGCTCGGCGCGCTCGGCGAGCCCGACGTCGCAGCGCAGGCCGAGGCCCTCGGCGCGCGCCTTCGCATAGCTGACGATCGACCCACCGGCGAGGCAGAAGGCGGCCACCGCGCAGAGCAGCAGGGAGTCGCCGTCCCCGGCGTACCAGAGCACGAGACCGCTGAAGATGGCCGCGTCGGCGATGCGGTCGCAGGTCGAGTCGAGGAAGGCACCCCAGCGGCTGGAGGTGCCGCGCATCCGCGCCATGGTGCCGTCGAGCAGGTCGGTGAGGACGGAGAAGAACACGATCGCGGTGCCGGTGAAGAACATGCCGCGGGGGAAGAACACCAGCGCGCCGGTGACCGCCCCGAGGGTGCCCGCGACGGTGATCGCGTCGGGACCGACGCCTGCCCGGAGCAGGACGCGGGCGACCGGGTCGACGACCTTGGCGAGCGCCGGCCGAACGTGCAGATTGAGCATGTGGGCAAGGCTAGCCGTGGCGGCTTGTCGCGAGGCGCTCCGGCGCGGCAGAGTGCGGGCACGGGCATCCGCCCGCCACCCCCACGAGCCGGAGGCCGACATGGCAAGGGACACGGGCAAGGCGGGGCCCGCACCGGCGCCGCGCCCTGCGGAGCTCGTCCGCAACGTCGTCCTCGTCGGACACGCGGGGGCCGGCAAGACGACGCTGGTCGAGGCGCTGCTGGCCCGCACGGGCACGATCGCGCGGCCCGGTCGGGTCGAGGACGGCACGACGGTCTGCGACAGCGAGGAGGTCGAGCACCGCCAGCAGCGCTCGGTGTCCCTGGCGCTCGCGCCCCTGGAGCACGCCGGGGTGAAGGTCAACCTGCTCGACGCCCCCGGCTACGCCGACTTCGTCGGGGAGCTGCGCGCAGGGCTGCGCGCGGCCGACGCCGCGTTGTTCGTCGTGTCGGCGGTGCAGGGCGTCGACGCGCTCAGCCAGCAGCTGTGGGACGAGTGCGCCGCGGTGGGGATGCCCCGGGCAGTCGTCGTCACCCAGCTCGACAAGCCGCGCGCGGACTTCGACGACACCGTCGCGCTGTGCCAGCGCGTCTTCGGCGACGGGGTGCTGCCGCTCTACCTGCCGATGCACTCCGACGACGGCTCGGTCGCCGGCCTGATCGGGCTGCTGTCGCAGCGGGTCTGGGACTGGTCGTCGGGCGAGCGGGTCGAGCGCGACCCGGACCCGGAGCACCTCACGCTCGTCGAGGGCCACCGCGGCGACCTCATCGAGGCGATCATCGCGGAGTCCGAGGACGAGACCCTCATGGACCGCTACCTCGCGGGCGAGGAGCTCGACAGCAAGACGCTCGTCGCGGACCTCGAGACAGCCGTGGCCCGCGGGCACTTCTACCCCGTGCTCGCCGCCGCACCACTGACCGGGCTCGGCACCGACGAGCTGCTCGAGATCCTCACCTCGGCGTTCCCGACCCCGCTCGAGCACCCCTGCCCGACGGTCACCCGACCCGACGGCTCCCCAGCCGCGCCGATCAGCTGCGACCCCGACGGGCCCCTGGTCGCGGAGGTCGTGCGCACCACCACCGACCCCTACCTCGGCCGGGTGTCGCTGGTGCGGGTCTTCTCCGGCACGTTGACGCCCGATGTCGCCGTGCACGTCAGCGGTCACGGCCTCGCCGACCGCGGCCACCCCGACCACGACGTCGACGAGCGGGTGGGCGCGCTCTCGACCCCACTCGGGTCGGCGCTGCGCCCGGTGGCGTCCTGCGGCGCGGGCGACCTGTGCACGGTCGCGCGGCTGACCTCCGCGGAGACGGGTGACACGCTGTCGTCCAAGGACGACCCGCTGCTCGTGCAGGCCTGGGACCTGCCCGAGCCGCAGCTGCCCGTCGCGGTCCAGGCCGCGTCTCGCGCCGACGAGGACAAACTCGGGACCGCCCTGCAGCGCCTCGTCGCCGAGGACCCGACGGTGCGACTCGAGCGCCAGGCGGAGACCGGGCAGCTCGTCCTGTGGTGCGTCGGTGAGGCCCACGCCGAGGTCTTGCTCGACCGGCTCACCGCACGCCACGGCGTGGCGGTGACGACCCCGGCGTACCAGGTCAGCCTGCGCGAGACCCTCGCGGCGCCCGTGACCGTGACCGGCCGCCACGTGAAGCAGAGCGGGGGGCACGGGCAGTACGCCGTGGTCGTGCTCGAGGTCGCGCCGCTGCCGTCGGGCTCGGGCCTGGTCTGGTCCACGCGGGTCGTCGGCGGGTCGGTCCCGTCGCAGTTCCACGGCTCCGTGGAGAAGGGCGTGCGCGCGCAGATGGAGCGCGGCGTCCACGGCGACGACGTCCACCGCCCGCTCGTCGACCTGTCGGTCACCCTCGTCGACGGCAAGGCCCACTCGGTAGACTCCTCCGACGCCGCCTTCCAGTCCGCCGGTGCCCTCGCCGTCCGGGAAGCGGCCGCGTCGGGGACGACGGTGCTCGAGCCGGTCCACGAGGTGGCGGTGACCGTGCCGACCGCCTTCGTCGGGACCGTGATGAGCGACCTGTCGGGGCGGCGCGCCCGGGTGACCGGCAACGAGCCGCTGGCCGACCACGACCTCGACCTCTCGGTCGTGCACGCCGAGGTGCCCGAGCTCGAGCTGGCCCGCTACGCCGTCGAGCTGCGCTCGCTGACCCACGGGACCGGCACCTTCACCCGCCGCTACCTCGCGCACGAGCCGGCCCCGCCGCACGTGCTGGCGTGACGGTCGCGACCCGCTGGGCGGTGCCGTCGGACGAAGACACGCTGGCCGCGCTCGACGCGGTCGCCTGGGACAGCCGCTCCGGCTTCCCATCCGTCATGACGCGCGGCGGGCCGTTCCTCTCCGACGCGACGCCGCCGTCGACGCTGCTCGTCGCGGAGATCGACGGCGAGCTCGTCGGCTACCTCAAGCTCAAGCACTGGACGGAGCTGGCGGAGAACGCCCACGTGCTCGGGGTCCAGGGGGTCGCGGTGCACCCTGACCGGCGTGGCCGAGGGGTCGGGACGGCCCTGCTGCGCGCCGCCGAGACCGCAGCCAGGGCCCAGGGCGCCCGCAAGATCTGGCTCGGCGTCTTCGGGACGAACCCCCGCGCGCAGGCGCTCTACGCCCGCGAGGGCTACGTCGTGGAGGGCGTGCGGCGCGGCGAGTGGTGCATCGACGGGGTCGACGTGGACGACCTGCTGATGGCCCGCTACCTGTGAGGAGATGATCACCATCGTTGCGGAATGGTGATCGTGTCGCGGCCCGCCCCGGCGTGTCGTCACGCGACGATCAGCCACCCCTGCGGGCTCGCGCTAGAGGACGCCGGCCCCGCGAGTCCAGCGACGCAGCAGGCGGTACTGCACCGCCACCACCACCGCGGTCAGCACGAGCAGCAGCAGCGCGATCGCCGCGCCGTCACCGAACTTCAGCTCGCGGAACCCGCGCTCGTAGGCGAGCACCGGCAGCAGCTTGGTCGAGCCGAGCGGCCCGCCGCGGGTGAGCAGCAGCACCGGCACGACGACGAGCTGCATCGAGGTGACGAGGTCGCGTGCGGTCAACAGCCCCAGCACCGGCGCGAGCGTCGGCAGCGTCACCCGCCGGAACAGCCCGACCCCACGCGCCCCCTCGAGCCGCGCCATCTCGTAGAGCACCGGCGGCACCTCGCGCCGTGCCGCGAGCGTCACGAGGAAGCCCTCCCCCAGGCTGAAGACCGCGATCGCCACGATCGTCAGCCGCGCCCCGAGCGGGTCGAGCAGGATCGGCCCGGGCGTCTGGTCGAGAGCCCGCGCCGCGACGGCAACCGGGCCGTAGACCGGGTTGACCACCCACAGGAAGACCAGCGCGGTCGCGGCATCGGGCAGCACCGTCGGGAGGTAGGCCCCCACCCGGCCCGGGACGGCGAGCCGCTCGCGCCGGTGCAGCAGCAGCGCGAGGCCGAGCCCGCCGAGCACCCGCAGCGGCACGGCGAGGGCGAGGAAGATCGCCGTGGCCTTGAGGGCGCGCGCGAACTCCGAGTAGGCGAACAGCTGCCGGTAGGTGTCCAGCCCGACGAACCGCGCGGGCGACAGCCCGTCGTACCTCGTGAACGCGAACCCCGCGGTCACGACGGCCGGCACCAGCACCAGCGCGACCGCGCCTACGAGGAAGGGCAGCAGCAGCATCCACAGGCCCAGGTCGTACGACGGGCGACGCACCCACCGCGGGCGCCCCGTGATCATCAGGACTCCTGCACGGGGCGCCCCGGCGTGTCGCGTGCAGATCCCCTGATGATCATGCGGGGAGGGCCGGGCTGCGCGGGGGTCATGGCGCGGGCCAGCCGTGGACGCGGGCCGGGTCGACCACGACCCCGACCCGGGTGCCGACGGCCGGCGCGGACCCGGGCACGCAGCGGGCCACCAGCCGCCCGGCGGCCGTGTCGAGCAGCGCCCAGGCCTCGTGCCCGTGGTCCTCCACCGAGGCGACGACCGCGTCGTCACCGGCACCCACGGCCACGTGCTCAGGGCGGACCCCGAGCACCGACGGACCGGTCAGGCCCGGCCTCCGCAGCGGGCCGGCGACGCCGTCGGCGCCGGTCAGCAACGACATGGGCGGGGTGCCGACGAAGGACGCGACGAAGGGGGTCGCGGGGGCGTCGTAGAGCTCGCGGGGGGTCGCGACCTGCTCGAGCCGACCGGCCCGCAGGACCGCGACCCGGTCGCCGAGGGTCATCGCCTCGGACTGGTCGTGGGTGACGAGCACCGCGCAGCGACCGTCGGCGCGCAGCAGCTCGGCCAGGCCGCGGCGGGCGTCGGCACGCAGCAGCGGGTCGAGCGCCGACAGCGGCTCGTCGAGGCAGAACAGCGCCGGGTCACGCACGAGCGCGCGCGCCAGCGCGGTGCGCTGCCGCTCGCCACCGGACAGCTCCGAGGGCAGCCGGTCGAGCAGCGGCGTCAGCCCGAGCGGCCCGGCGGCCGCCTCGATCCGGGCCAGCCGCACGGCAGCGCGCACCTTGCGGACCCGCATGCCGAAGGCGATGTTGTCGCGCACCGTGAGGTGGGGGAAGAGCGCGAAGCCCTGGAAGACCATCGCCACCGGTCGCCGCTCGGGCGGGACCCCGCGCTGCGGCTCGCCGCGGAGCTCGACGGTGCCCTCGGTCGGCTCGAGCAGCCCGCAGAGCAATCGCAGCAGGGTGGTCTTGCCCGACCCCGACGGCCCGACGACGGCGAGCACCTCCCCCGGCTCGACCGTCAGCGTCACGTCGCGAAGCGCCCAGCCCTCGGCCCCGGGGTGGCGCAGCCCGAGGCCCTCGAGCCGCACCGTCACGTCGCGTCCCGTGAGCCGAGCAGCGGGCGCTGCACGGCGAGCAGCGCCAGCACCGCCGGGATCGCCAGCAGCGCCGCACCCGCGAAGAGCACCGGCTGCTCCACGCCGTCGAGGGTCGCGAGCTCACCGATGCCGAGCGGCAAGGTCCGGGTGTCGGCGGAGCGCGCGTAGAGCAGCGCGTCGAGGTAGTTGCCCCAGTGGAAGACGAAGCCGACCGCCGCGATCGCCGTGGTGGTCGCGGTCACGAGCGGCAACCCCACCCGCCGCCAGGTCGTCAGCGCCGACGCGCCCTCGAGCCGCGCCGCCTCCCACAGCTCCGGCGGCACCCGACGGAACGCGCGATAGGCCAGCAGCACCGTGAACGGCGTCGTCGCGGCGAGCGCTGGCGCGACCAGCGGCACGAGCGTGTCGAGCAGCCCGAGCTCGAGGTAGAGCACGAAGCGCGGCACCCACACCATCGGCAGCGGCACGAGCAGCAGCGCGGTCACCAGCACGACGACCGCGCGCCGCCGCCGCTGCGGCAGCTGCGCCATCGCGAACCCCGCCCACGACGCGAGCAGGGTCGTCACGGGCACCGCAACGGCCACCACGAGCAGGGAGTTCCGCAGCAGCCGCCCCAGCGGCACGACCTCGGGCAGTCGTGCGTACGACGACAGCGACGGCGAGCTCGGCAGCAGCTCCAGGCCGGCGGGCGGTGGCAGGCCCACCTCGCGCAGCGACCCGGAGAGCACGACAGCCAGGGGCGTGAGGAAGACGACCACCACCAGGAGCCGGAGTCCGGCTCTGGCTACACCCGCGACCACGCCTGCGCCAGCAGGGCTCGGGTGTCGGGGAGCAGCTGCGGCAGGACGCGGGTGTGGCCGACGACAGGCATGAAGTTGGTGTCGCCACCCCAACGCGGCACGACGTGCTGGTGCAGGTGCGCGGCGATGCCGGCACCCGCGACGACCCCGAGGTTCATGCCGACGTTGAAGCCCATCGCGCCCGTCGCGTGGCGCACGGCCCGGATGGCGCGCTGGGTGAGCGTCGCGACCTCCGCGGCCTCGTCGTCGGTCAGTTCGTCGTAGCCCGCGACGTGGCGGTACGGGACGACCATGAGGTGGCCGGCGTTGTAGGGGTAGAGGTTGAGCACCACGAAGCAGACCTCCCCACGCGCGACCACCAGGCCCTCGTCGTCGGACAGCGCCGGGATGTCGCAGAAGGGGCAGCCCTCTTTGCCCTCGCCCTTGATGTAGGCCAGGCGGTGCGGGGTGTAGAGCCGATCGAAGGCGTCGCGGATCCCGACGCCCTGCTGCTCCTCGTGCGCGGTCGGGTCGCTCACGTGCGGGCCCGCACCGCCGCGACGATGCGCTCGACCGCCTCGTCGACCGGGATGCCGTTGTCCTGGGTGCCGTCGCGGAAGCGGAACGACACCGCAGCCGCTTCGACGTCCTCACCACCGGCGATGAGCATGAAGGGGACCTTCTGCTTCTGGGCGTTGCGGATCTTCTTCTGCATCCGGTCGTCGGAGTCGTCGACCTCCACCCGGATGCCGGCCGCCTTCAGCTTCGCCGCGACGTCCCACAGGTAGCCGTCGTAGTCGCTGTGCACCGGGATGCAGGTGACCTGCACGGGCGACAGCCACGCCGGGAAGGCACCGGCGTAGTGCTCGGTGAGCACCCCGATGAAGCGCTCGATCGACCCGAACTTCGCGCAGTGGAGCATCACCGGCTGCTGGCGGGTCCCGTCAGCAGCCTGGTACTCCAGCTCGAACCCGCGCGGCTGGTTGAAGTCGTACTGCACCGTCGAGAGCTGCCAGGTGCGCCCGATCGCGTCCTTGGCCTGGACGGAGATCTTCGGGCCGTAGAAGGCCGCGCCGCCCGGGTCGGGCACGAGCTCGAGGCCGGTGTCGCGGGCGCACTGCTCGAGGACGGCGGTCGCGGTCGCCCAGTCCTCGTCCGAGCCCACGAACTTGTCGGGCTTGCTGTCGTCACGGGTGGACAGCTCGAGGTAGAAGTCGGTGATCCCGAAGTCGCGCAGCAGCGACAGCACGAAGCTCAGCAGGTGCTTGATCTCGTCCGGCGCCTGCTCCTTCGTGCAGTAGGAGTGCGAGTCGTCCTGGGTCAGCCCGCGCACGCGGGTGAGCCCGTGGATGACGCCGGAGGCCTCGTTCCGGTAGACCGACCCGAACTCGAAGAACCGCAGCGGCAGCTCGCGGTAGGACCGCCCGCGCGACTTGTAGATGAGGTTGTGCATTGGGCAGTTCATGGCCTTGAGGTAGTAGTCGCTGCCCTCCATCTCCATGGGCGGGAACATGCCGTCGGCGTAGTACGGCAGGTGCCCGGAGGTGTGGAACAGCCCCTCCTTGGAGATGTGCGGCGTCCCGACGTAGAGGAAGCCCTCCTCGATGTGGCGCGCGCGGACGTAGTCCTCCATCTCCCGCTTGATGACCCCGCCCTTGGGGTGGAAGACCGCGAGGCCGGACCCGATCTCGTCGGGGAAGCTGAAGAGGTCGAGCTCGACACCGAGCCTGCGGTGGTCGCGCTTCTCGGCCTCCTCGATCAGCCGCAGGTGCTCCTTGAGGTCGTCCTTGGTCGCCCAGGCGGTGCCGTAGATGCGCTGCAGCTGCGGGTTCTTCTGGTCGCCGCGCCAGTAGGCGGCGGCAGAGCGCATCAGCGTGTACGCCGGGATGTCGCGCGTGGTCGGCAGGTGCGGTCCGCGGCACAGGTCCTTCCACGCGAGCGTCTCCCCCGCGTGGTTGTCGTAGATGGTGAGCTCCGCGCCGCCGACCTCGGGCGACTCCTCCGGGGCCGACCCCTTGAGGCCGATCAGCTCGCACTTGAAGCGCTCGTCGGCGAGCTCGACGAGCGCGTCGGCCTCGGTCACCACGCGGCGACTGAAGGTCTGCCGCTGCCGGGTGATGTCGCTCATCTTCTTCTCTATGGCGGCGAGGTCCTCCGGCGTGAACGGCCGCTCGGGCAGGAAGTCGTAGTAGAAGCCGTCCTTGATGGGCGGCCCGATGCCGAGCAGCGTGCCGGGGAACAGCGCCTGCACCGCCTGGGCGAGCACGTGCGCCGCGGAGTGCCGCAGCACCATGAGGCCGTCGGGGCTCGCGTAGGGCACCTGCTCGACGACGTCGCCCTCGGCGACCACGTGGGCCAGGTCGACCAGCTCGCCGTTGACCCGCGCGACCGCGCTGTCCCTGCCGCCGGCCGCGACCAGCAGCGCGCCCGCCGTCTGCCCGGCCTGCCCCGCCTCGACGGTGAGGGTGACGACAGGATCAGCGGTGGGCACGGGAGCTCCAGGGATGCGGAAGGGCGGGACGCGTCGACCCTATCGACGCGCCCCGCCCTGCGCTCTCGAGACGACGGCGCTAGGCGCGGACGACCTCGACGGTGACGGGGATCGCCGCGAGGGCCTTGCTGACCGGGCAGCCGGACCTGGCCGCGTCGGCGGCCTTGGCGAAGGTGTCGTCGTCGAGGCCCTCGACCTCGACGACGGCCTTGAGGTGCACGGTGAGGCCGAAGCCGCCGGTGCTGTCCGGGCCGACGGTGACGTCGGCGACCACCTCGACGCTGTGCGGGGTGCCACCGGCCTGCGCGACCTCGTTGGAGATCGACATCGCGAAGCAGGACGAGTGCGCCGCCGCGATCAGCTCCTCCGGGCTCGTGGTCCCGGGCGAGCTGTCGGCGGTGCGCTTGGGGAAGTCGACCTCGTAGGTGCCGACGCCGCTGCTGGTCAGCTCGACCTGGCCGGAGCCGTCCATGAGCCCGCCGTTCCAGGCGGTGCGAGCGGTGCGTGTTGCCATAGGTGGTGCTCCTCGGATCAGGGGGAGGGGACCATCCCTCCAAGTCCGACCCTGCCCCATCTCTTCCTGGGGCGCGCCTGCGGGGGTGGGCGTAACAGGCTCCTACGCGGTCGCCCTGGCCTGCATCCACGCCCACCTCGACGACGTACTGGCCTGAGACACCGCCCGCGGGGTTGAGGGCTGGTGGGTCATGCCGATCGAGGTGCACGACGACGGTAGCGAGCAGCGGCTGCGATGAGCTGGCACCTCATCCACGCCGCCCCGACTGGTGGCTCGATGAGCAGGACGCCGTCGTCGCTGCGGACTCGCCGAAGGCGAAGGTGAGCTCGTTCGACACCTCGGATCAGCGCCCCGGCCGCATCGTGGGCGGTGGCGAGCGCGAACGCCTGTTAGTGGTCCGTCTCTTGATTAGCTGACTACTTGTTGGAGGGTGTCGCGGGCGCGCGCGATCTTGGCGAGAATGGACTCTGCGGTGGCAGTCCAGACGTAGGGCGTCGGGTCGTCATTGGTGGCCTCGAGGAACTCCTCGATGCTGGCGATGAGCTCGCGAACACTGCCGAAGACACCGCGCCGCAGGTTCTTGCCTTCGAGCTTGCCGAACCAGTTCTCGACCTGGTTGAGCCAGCTGCTGCTGGTCGGGGTGAAGTGCAGGTGGAAGCGCTTGTGCCGGCTGAGCCAGCGTTGCACCTCGGCGTGCTTGTGGGTGCTGTAGTTGTCCAGGATGACGTGGATCTGCAGGCCGTTGGGGACTTCCCGGTCGATCGTCTTGAGGAAGGTCAGGAACTCCTGGTGCCGGTGCCGCGGCAGGCACTGGCCGATCACTCGTCCGGTCAGCACGTCCAAGGCGGCGAACAAGGTGGTGGTGCCGTTGCGCTTGTAGTCGTGCGTCATGGTGCCGGCCCGGCCCTTCTTCATCGGCAGGCTGGGCTGGGTGCGGTCGAGCGCCTGGATCTGGCTCTTCTCGTCCATGCACAGCACGACGGCCTTCTCTGGCGGGTCGAGGTAGAGCCCGACCACGTCGACGAGCTTGTCGGTGAACCGCGGGTCGTTGCTGACCTTGAAGCTCTCGACCCGATGAGGCTGCAGGCCCAGCTCGGACCAGACCCGCTGCACGGTGTCCTTGCTGACTCCGACCTCATCGGCCATCGTCCGGCAGGACCAGTGCGTGTGCCCCTTCGGGCGGGTTGTCTTGGTGAGCGTGACGATCCTCGCGATCGTCTCCTCCGGGATAGAGGGCTTGCGGCCCCGCCCCGGCGCGACCTTCCCCCAGTTCGCCAAGCCGTCGGCCTCAAACGACCTGCGCCAGGATCGCACCGTCACCGGCGTCACACCTTGCTCGGAGGCGATCGCGCTGTTCGCGACGCCGTCCGCCGCAGCCAACAGCACCCGCGCCCGCAGCACCTCACGATGCGCCGCAGTCT